>CAYWIC010000015.1:0-46728 GCA_964458115.1 uncultured Anaerolineales bacterium
GCACGCTTGATCTATAAACGCAAGCTCTCTAGAGTACTAATTCCTTAAAATATTCAAATCTTTAAGAAGATTAGAAAAAAAGGAACGGATTCGTCCAAATTTATCGACACCGTAACTATTAGATTAGATGTAGAACCTTAACCCCAGGCCCCCCGCCCGAAAGCATAAGCGGGGAGCCTGGGGTAAACAGATTGTCAGAGATGCCTGGGAGGAGGACCAGTTATCTCTAATACACGAGTAGGAAGTTTATACCGGTAAACACTTAGCTATCCGAGCGAACTCGATTCCTCAAGAACGTAGGTATATCCAAATCTTCAGTATTCAGCGTACGCGGCGCAAATTCTCCTTGATCCTCTTTCGCTGGGGTAATCTCAGCTGGCCGGCGTGTGCGCTCCATAATATTGCGTGGCATCCCCGACCTTTCGAAACCCGTGGCGATGACAGTTATGCGCAAATTTTCACCCATATCCGGGTCAATCACGGCACCAAAGATCAGGTTGACATCGGGATGGGCGGTCTCTTTGATAATGGCCGCAGCCTGGTTAACCTCGAAGAGGGTCAACCCAGGACCACCAGTGACATTGAAGAGGATACCGCGAGCGCCATCAATGGTGATATCGAGCAACTGGCTGGAGATAGCCTGTTCGGCGGCGTCGCGCGCCCGGTCATCTCCCGTAGCCATACCAACTGCCATCAAAGCTGCGCCACCTTCGGACATGATCGTGCGCACGTCGGCGAAGTCAAGGTTGATCAGGCCTGGAATGGTGATCAATTCCGAGATGCCCTGAATGCCCTGGCGCAAAACATCATCGGCCACTTTGAAGGCTTCTTGCAAGGAAGAGCGCTTATCGACAATTTGCAGCAGGCGATCATTGGGAATGACGATCAATGTGTCAGCTTGCTCTTTGAGATCAGTAATGCCTGCCTCAGCCGATTTGATCCGCCGCGCGCCCTCGAAGGTGAAGGGGCGGGTGACCACTCCGATGGTCAGCGCGCCAATCTCGCGCGCAATTTGGGCGATCACGGGCGAAGCGCCAGTGCCTGTACCACCGCCAATTCCAGCGGTGACAAAGACCATGTCTGATCCTTTGAGTACATTGTATAGCTCTTCGGCTGACTCCTCGGCGGCTTTGCGTCCAATTTCAGGATCACCTCCCGAACCCAGACCGCGCGTCAATTTGTCGCCAATGCGAACACGAGTTGAGGCGCGCGAGAGCGCCAGCGCCTGAGCATCTGTATTAACGGCGATGAATTCGACGCCTTGCAACCCTTCTTCGATCATTCGATCAACGGCGTTGCAACCGCCACCGCCAACACCAACCACTTTAATGCGCGCAAACGATTCTGGTTGATTCATTGTATGCATTATTGAATCCTCCTCGATTCATCCTGTGAAAACATCCTGTCTGCGTCATTGCAAAAGCGCACAGTGCGTCTTATAGAGAAGCCATCCATATTCTCCCCCTTTTGCCCAAGGGAGAGTGCTTCCTTCCGCTCGCACTGACTCATATACCAGGAAATTTTCACAAGGATTCCTCCATTTTACCAAACGTCTGTATACTAGACACTTTATTTACCTTAAAACTTCTACGGCAACAATCGCCGCAGCCAGCCTTTCATCTTCTTCCAATCAACATCGCTGCTACTGATTTTCATGGGGCGTGATTTACGACCATCGAACACGTTGACAAACTCATTCATCAAAACAGCCCAACGCAGCAATCCTACACTGGTGGAAAATGCGGGGGAACCCAATTTGTCCACCATACCTATCAGCCCATCCGGCTGAGCAACTTGTACCGGCATTCCTAGCACTCGTTTCGCCAATTGGCGAATACCGGGTAGCGCACTTACTCCGCCCGTCAAAACCATGCCTGCCGGCAACAAGCTGTCATACCCAGATCGTTTTATTTCTTGCATCACCAAACTGAAAATCTCTTCGACGCGCGCCTCGATGATATGCGCCAATTCTCGACGATTAATCGTCACCGGGTTCTCTTCTCCAAAGGGATGCACATAGAATGCCTCTTCAGCATCGACCTGGGATTCAAGCGCGAACCCGTGCTGTAATTTGATCTCTTCGGCATGTTTTGCGGGCAGGTGCAAACCATGAGCAATATCTGAGGTTATGTGGTTTCCGCCTACACCAAGAACCATGGTATGCCATACATCTCCATCGATATATACGGCCATATCTGTTGTACCGCCACCAATATCACAAACAACAACGCCCATTTCCCGCTCGGTCTCTGAGAGCACAACCTCCGCCGAAGCCAGGGGGTTGAGCACAAACTGGCTTGCTCGAACCCCTGCCGCAGCAACCGCCTGTCGCAAATTTTCCACAGTGGCTGCAGAGGCTGTGATGACATGCGTTTCCACTTCTAGGCGATACCCATGCATCCCTACCGGCATTCGGATACCGCCTTGCCCATCAACCACAAACCCACGCTGAATAACATGGATCAATTCACGATTATGTGGGATTGTCACCGCTTGTGCTGCTTCCACAGCGCGCATAACATCCTCATTATCAATCGTTCGCCCAGAAACGCCCACCACCCCCTGGCTATTCTCTGATGAGATATCCGTACAAGACATGCTCACCAAAGCAGATTCGATCTCTAGTCCTGAGGTGCGCTCGGCCATCTCAATCGAACGTGCAATCGCTCCCCCAGCAGCATCCATATCGACCACTGAGCCTTTGCGCATCCCTTTGGAAGGTTCAATTCCCACGCCAAGGATACGCACCTGTTGTTTGCCTTCCAGGCCGTTCTCCATTCGGGCAACCAGGGTACAAATTTTCGTTGAACCTACATCAACACCTACAATGATTGGCGCATCCATATTTCTCAGTGCTCCAGACGATAATACGGCGCGTGCAGATACTCTACACTTACCATCGCCGGTTGAATTCCTTCTCCTCTCAATTGTTGAATTGCTGCCTCATAAATGGCTAATTTCATGTCCATATCCGAGGTGGTAGTATCTGAGCCGAAATAGACAACCCAGCCTTGGGGGTCGTGCCAACCAAACCCATGTGCACCATCGAAGACCAGGGCTGCCCCTTCAGGTACTTTGAGGTTCAAAGACAAGATGGCCTCGACCATCTCAGGATACATGAGGGCTTTCAAAGCATCTTCGCCCTCTATTGTGGACTCATCTTCCAGGACGATCGGCGCGGGGGGTGAGGAGGTTGCCACTACCCTTACCAGGGTGCCCGCCTCACCGCGTTCAGGGAATGCAATCCCTTGCGAATCTACCCATTGCGTGGTTGTTCCTTGATCCCAAATCAAAACCGGTTTTCGCTCTTCGATCGTTATATCCACTCTTGCAGGAAACCCAACCTGCACAGAAGCAGACACAATGCCCGGGAAAATACTGACAATCTGTTTCTCAACCTTCTCCGGTTCCACGAAGAAGATCGGCTTGTTATAGACGTACAAAGTTCTTCCGATGGCCTCTGTCGAAAATCGAGCCAAGCCTTCGAATTGGACTTCACGCACCCGATAGATAGGAGAATTGAACACATAATACAAAACTGCAAAAAGCAGCAACGCCAGAAGGGTTGAGAGCAATCGCCAGCCAAACTTCACGGTCGGGACAGATGGCAAGCGCACCTCTACTCCCGGCGTCGGCAAAGCCACATCATAACGTCGCTTGACGCGCTTATTTTTCTTCTTAGGTCGCTTTGATTTTCCGGCCATTTGAGTTCCACGCACCATGACGGGGGGATTTCCACGGCCAGAACTCTGCTGCTTGCGAACTCGCTTTGGCGCAGAGGCTTTGCTGCCGTTTTTGCGTTTTGCCCGGACCCTATCGGCCCGAGATTTGGATTGCTTGCTCTTCATCATCTCCTAACGTTCATATCGCCATTCGGTGCGGTCGCGCTGAGCGCGTCGCTCCAAAGCCAAATCGATTAAGCGGTCGACCAACTCTGGGTAAGCCACTCCACTGGCCTCCCAAAGTTTGGGATACATGCTGATCTGTGTAAAGCCGGGGATGGTGTTGACCTCATTGAGATAATATTCTCCACTATCCTTATCCAATAGGAAATCAACCCGCGCCATTCCTGCACAATCGATGGCCTGATAGGCTCTTACGGCAACCGCACGCATTTCTTCAGCAGCATCTTTGGGGAGATCTGCGGGGATGAATAGCTCCGAGCGGTCATCGTGGTACTTGGCATTGTAAGAGTAGAATTCTGCCGCAGGGCGGATCTCTCCAGGAACTGAAGCCTGGGGGGTGTCATTGCCCAAGACGCTAATTTCAATCTCTCTGGCATTAATCCCCTTCTCTACCAACACACGCCGGTCAAAGCGCGCTGCATCCAGCAACCCTTCGAGCAAATCAGAGCGGTTCTGGCATTTGCTCACACCTACAGATGAACCCATATTGGCAGGCTTAACAAAGACAGGGTAAGCCGATAAGTTTTCGACTTGTTCGAGCACTGCATCCATTCCGGTTTTGAATTCACTTCGCATCACGAGCATGCCATCAACAACTGGAATGTCATTCGCTTGCATTACCGCTTTGAAGACTCCTTTATCCATGCCAACAGAAGCCCCTAATACCCCGGCACCAACATAGGCCACATTGGCCATTTCGAACATACCTTGCATAGTGCCGTCTTCACCAAAGGTTCCGTGCAAGACAGGGAAGAGGACATCAAAATCCTGCAAGTGCTGAAGGGACTCGCCATCTTCACCTTCGTGGATGGCATATATCCCACTGCGAGTAGGGTCGGGCAGCATGGTCACGGGAGTAAGATGATCGAGCTTTCGGTTGACGAAACTATCCAACACATCTTCTCCGATCAGCCAGGCTCCTTCGTGAGTTATTCCAATCTCAGTGACCTGGTATTTTTCAAGTTTGAGGGCACTTAATACTGAACGCGCAGACATCAGGGAAACCTCGTGCTCCCCAGATCGACCACCAAAAATGACACCTACTTTCAACTTTTCAACCATAAGCTCATACTTTCAGATATCCAACTTCTAAATTACACCTTCTAAATCCCAATCTCCAAGGAGTTCGATTTCAAGTTCAAGGGCTACCCCTTGCTTCTTGGCGACAGTTTTGTGAGCCAACTCTATCAAGGCATGAATTTCTCTGGCTGTGGCATGACCATGATTGATGAAGAAATTGGCATGCAATTCACTGATCTCAGCATCTCCGATACGGGTTCCTTTTAGGCCAGAAACTTCGATCAAACGCCCCGCGTAATCCTCAGCAGGGTTCTTAAACATCGATCCCATGCTAGCCCCTGGGGGTTGAGTGCGATTTCGGAAAGCCGAGAATTCATCCATCTGCCTCTGGATCTCTTCAGCTGAACCGTCCTCCAGGGCAAAACTTGCCGACAGAACTACCGCATTGGATTTGTCACGCTTCAAGCTGCTGGAGCGATAAGCGAAACCCATCTCTTCAGCAGTATGCTTTTGCGTATGCCCATCTTGATGCAAGATTTCTGCCATTATCAGGCACCCAGCCACATCATCACCATGCGCACCAGCATTGCCAAACACTGCTCCACCGATCGTCCCAGGGATTCCCGCGGCCCACTCTAAACCAGACAACCCTCGGGTAGCTGCCCGCCGGGCTAAATTTCCTAAATTGGCCCCCGATCCTGCCCAAACCTCGGGGGGCGTGCGTTCTTCATCGAAACTGATCTCACGCGCCCGGTTGAGAATCACCACCTGACGCACTCCCGCGTCGCTAACGAGCACATTCGAACCCCCTCCCAAAATTTTGAAAGGCACTCCAAGCGACCACAAGTTGGTCACAGCTTGTGAAAGTTCGTCTACTGAGTTCACCACTACCATAGCGTCAGCGAGACCGCCAACCCGCGCCGCAGTGAAGCGCGCCAATTCCACATCCGTTTGTAAGACGTCACCAAAAACGGAGCGTAAGCTATTAAGTGGCAGGGTTGTGACCGGAATCATAAATAATTCTATAATGCCTTCGTACGTTCGATGATCTTATGTATCATTTCCACAGTGATCAATGTGTTGATCCTGTTTTGCGGTCTAGGTTTTTTGCGAACTGGTTTCTCATCAAGCTGAGCGCGATTTTCCAACCGTAATGCTGACACTGGCGCCGTTTCAGCTTCAAAAGCCCTATGATCTTTGGTCATTTATCTGGCTCCATCCTGTGCTAATGATGACAACACATGCGCTGTGATTTGTGTTGCGTCTCCCGCAGAGAGAACCAGAACGACATCACCAGCTTGAAGATTATTCAATAGATAAGCCGTTGTGTCTACGAGAGAACCCGAATAAGTAGCTTCGGCATGATCCATTGCCTCAACGATCTGGCTGGCTGAAAACTCGGGGTCGAAAGCCTCCCGGGAGCGGTAGATATCAGTAACCAGTACGCAATCCGCATCTCCAAAAGCTGTTACAAACTCATCAAACAGCGTTTTCGTGCGAGTATAGGTGTGCGGCTGCCAGACCGCCCATATCTTGCGATCTGGGTAACGAGATTTGGCTGCGGCCAATGTCACCCGGATTTCAGTGGGATGATGAGCATAATCATCAATCAGGGTTATGCCGGCTGCTTCTCCAAGCACATCAAAACGTCGGCCAGCTCCTGTGAACTCTCCCAGGTCTCGCGCAGCTTCGTCCAATGGCAACCCAAGCTGATCGATCACAGCAAGGGTTACCAGGGCGTTTTTGACATTATGATCCCCCGGCACATCCAAAGATACTGAAACTAACATCCCATCAGAGTCAAATGCATCAAAATCATAGCTGCCATGCTGGTTGAGCTTGATATTTTCAGCATAGTAAGCATACTCTGTAGATTCGGTACCATAGCTCAACACCTGGTAACTCTTTTCGGATACTGCTGCCATGATGTCCACAGCTCCGGGGTCATCGCCACAAGCCAGGAGTACACCATCTGGAGGCAGAACCCTCACAAAATCCAGGAATGCCTGCCGAAATACCTCAGGTGTGGGAAAAATGTCGGGGTGATCGTGCTCCACATTGGTAATCACGGCGATTTTGGGCTTTAATCCCAAAAACATATAGTCATATTCGTCAGCCTCGATCACAAAAACCGATCCTTTACCCGCGCGGGCATTGGTTCCAAGGTTTGTGACCATCCCCCCGACAATAAAGGTCGGGTCTTGATCGAGAGCGGTAAGCACCCAGGCCAGCATAGCGGTTGTGGTTGTCTTGCCATGCGAACCCGCCACAGCAACTCCCTGACTGCCCTCCATCAAACTGCCCAAGTAATCGGCGCGTTTGAGAACTGGAATGTCTTTCTCCAGAGCGCCCTGAACTTCAGGGTTATCATCTGGCACAGCAGAAGATCGGATGACCAAATCAGCTCCGTTCACATTCGTAGCTTGGTGACCGATGAAGACCTCTGCCCCAGCATGATCGACGGCTTGCGCCAGGGGAGAATATTCCTGGTCGGAGCCACTGACTGTGTATCCGCTCTCAAGCAGCACACGCGCAATGGCCGACAGGCCAGTACCACCGATACCAATGAAGTGCACGTGTTGCTTCAAATGAACACCACCAGAACGAACAAGAAAGACACACCAATCGCCAGGAAGATACCAGGTGTCGTACCTAGCCAGATTGGCGGCAGGATGTTGACCAACGTTGATGCTGTCCTGATCAATGGATCACTGGCGTCTGGTGCAATGATAAAGGGTGCGAATGGGTAATGGGCCGAATGCATATATGACCACAGTGTTCCAATAATAAAGTAGCCGTTAATAGCACCAATGAATAGCCCTAACAGGAAATCTTGGATCTTTTCCCTGCGGGCGGCACCTCCCAAACGTGTCAGCGATGGTGTTTGAAACCCGAAGAATACTAATGTAATCAAAACAATCGATCGGATCCAAAACTGGCGCCGAAACCCCCTCTGAGCCCCCTCATCGAGTTCGCCAAAGGGTCGAACTTCTTGAGGTGCAACAACTTGAATATCAGCGCCTTGGAGTTGTGCATCGAGATCACTAAAGGGGATTACGACGCCACCACTGTATCGCTCTAATACAAAAACCAGGAACAAAGTTAGCACAACACTAAACGTAACCAATAATTCCTTAGCCCACCCGCGCAGCCCCCCTATCAAGGCGAAGAAGAACATGAAAATGAAGAAAACGACGGTGAAACTGATCATTATTAACTTCCTCAAACTGGTTGAGTTCTCGCTAAATCTACCAACATACGACTGATGGATGCTGCTGCTTCAGGTTGATTCAATGATTTCATCGCTTTGCTCATCGCGGCACGGCGTGGTTGATCTCGCATCAAATCTCGCACCAAAGAGACGATCTTATCGGGCAATTCGGTATCTTTGACCATGATTGCTGCGCCATGCCGTTCCAGGTACTCGGCATTGACCTTTTGGTATCGCCAGGCATATGGGTAAGGCACCAAAATAGCTGGCAGCCCAAAGAGAGGAAACTCACCCAGACTTGAGGCACCCGCTCGTGATAAAACCAGATCAGCCGCTTTGAAGGCTGCACCCATCTCAGCGTGCAAATAAGGGTGTGGATGATAGCGTTTATCTTGCTCAGGGGTCAATCCCCGTCGAGCTTGTGCGACCTCAGGCCAATTCAATTTACCTGTCACATGCACAACCTGCATTTCTGCTAATAAATCAGGTAAAGCCAGGAATAAAGCCCGATTGATCGAGCGGGCGCCCTGGCTGCCGCCAAATACCAACAATGTTGGCAGATCAGGTTGTATATTCAAGGTTTCTTGAGCTTCCCCCAGATCCCAAGAAAGCAACTCTCTACGGGTGGGGTACCCAGTCACAACTACGCTTTGTTGGCTAGGGAAAAATGAGCGCGAATCGGATGTCGTAATGGCAATGCGATTTGCCAGACGCGCCATGGTCTTCAGTGCGAGACCCGGCTCAATATCAGGGATGTAAAGTGCTGATGAAATGCGCAGTCCTGCGAGAGCCATGGGAACAGCAAGATAACCACCAGTAAAGAACATCACATCGGGGCGAAAATCGCGCAAGTGTTTGCGTGCAGCAAAGAAGCCTCGCACCAACTGGATAATGTTGCCAGGCAAGGCCCGCAAACCCACGCCATGCACACCAGCCGCTGGGATGGTCTCGAAATGCACACCTGCTTTGGCTACCAAGTCAGCCTCCATGCCACCTTTACCGCCTACCCAGAGAGCTTGCAGGTCATCGTTTTCGGCGGCGAGCGTTTCGAGAACGGCGAGGGCGGGATAAACGCCTCCGCCAGTCCCACCTGCGCAAATTAACAATCGCACCAAAATTCCTCCGTGATTCTTCTATTTGTTTACGTTCAGATAATCGGGACACATTCAGTACAATGCCCAAAGCAGCCATCGAGGTCACCAGATTCGAGCCACCGATACTGAAGAAGGGCAACGTATTCCCTGCAAACGGCATCAGACCGAGTAACGAGGCCATATTCATGAAGGCTTCCAGGGTGATCCATAGGGTCAACCCGGCTGCCAAAAGCGCCCCCAATCCATCAGGGGCACGATGTGCAATGACCAGACCGCGCCAGATTAGCACAGAATAAAGTATGACCAAAAATGCAGCCCCAAATACACCAGTCTCCTCGCCAACTACCGCAAAAACACTATCAGTATGCGGGAAAGGCAACGTGGTCAGCTTCGTCGTCCCGTGACCGATACCCACGCCGATCCATTCCCCGCGTACAAATGCCACCAAAGAGTGTTTTACATGATCTGAGGATTCTAAAATATTGTTCCAACCATCCTTGAAATAGGACACTCGTAAGTTTCCGGTCGGATTGAAGCGAATCACCAGATAAACGACCACCCCAGCGACTGTGGACAGTAATGCAGTTTGTTTTACATCGCTACCCGCCAGGAAATACATCAGGCCGCCTAAGAGCAGCACCATTGCAGCGGCACTCAAATCAGGCTGACGTAAGATCAAGCCGCTGGTGATCCCAACAATGGCCGCCAACGGTATCAATCCATATCCCAAATCGGTCAATTGTTCTCGCTTGGCATATAGCCAAACCGCCAGGTAAACTACAATCACGAATTTGGCCAGCTCCGATGGCTGTATCGACCCCTCATAGAAGCTGCGGGTGACGTCATCGACGGTTTCACCAAAAACTAGCACGCTGAATAAGGCAATCAAAGTAACAACCATTGCTACAATTGACAGATGATGCCAGTAGTGATAATCCATCCAAGTTGTGATTATCAAAGCCAGAAAACCCAACCCCAGCCAACGCAATTGCCTGTAGAATAAATAGGTGGGCGAGCTAAATCCGATCTCTTCTGGAGATAGCTGCAAGGAGGGCAACCAAGAGGCAGAATGCATCATCAACAAACCAATCCCAACCAAAGTGAGTGTCACCAAGATGAGTGGCACATCGATATTCAATCGAGGCGAAGGCCAGGCTTTTCCGTGACTTGCAGGCTGCCGCCTCGTGGCTACGTTAACGCGTTGACCCATTTTCGAAACCATTCTCCTCTTTCGGCAAAGTCTTTAAACTCATCGAAACTGGTCCCTCCTGGAGCGAGCAAAACGATATCGCCAGCTTCCACAACCTGCGCAGCCGCGTTTACTGCCTCCTGGAGGTTTTTGCAAACTATTTTGGTAAATGGCCGCTCAGAAGAGGGTGCAGCATCCACAGCGCGGGATACGATTTCAGAAGCCTCACCGAAGATCACCAAGTGATCGACGCGTTGGCGTACCAGGGCTGCAAAATCACCCCAGGGCAGATCTTTGTCGCGCCCACCTGCCAGGAGAACCATGGGCTCATCAAATGACCGGATGGCCGCAATCGCTCTCTCTGGAGCCGTGGCAATCGAGTCGTTGTACCAATTCGCGCCGCCCCACGAGCGCACGAATTCTAAGCGGTGAGCTACGCTGACAAACTTCTCTGTGCCGGCTCGCATGGCTTCTGGGTGGATGTCTATCGATGCGGTGATTGCACAGGCTGCCAACACATTCAGTAAATTGTGCTCTCCGCGTAGTTGGATGGCTTCAATAGGAAATAGTTTTTGAGCGGAATCTCTATCCCAAAGGGTGATCCAGCCATCTTGTAGGGATGTTCCAGACCTACCTTTGGGTGGTCGCGCCAGCCCAAAAGTGGACAGAACACCCCGAACGGAGTCCGCTAAGCCCCAGGCCCCAGAGTCATCATGCCCCAGCACAGTCATATCATTGGGGTTTTGATAATCCAAGATGCGGGCTTTGGCCGCGGTATAGGCTTTCATAGTGCCATGTCGGTCGAGATGGTTGGGAGTGACATTCAGCACAGCAGCCACATCGGGGGAGCAGGTCATTAAATCTAACTGAAAGCTGGATAATTCCATCACCGCCACATCGTCAGCCGTCATTTCATCGACATTGGATATTAAGGGATTACCAATATTGCCACCAACCCAAATGCGATTGAACATAGAACGTTGAACACTGGAAGTTTCCTCTAAAATGCTGCCGACCAGTGAGGTGGTGGTGGTTTTTCCCGCAGAGCCAGTGATGCCGATCACCTTGCACGGTGTAGCTTCAAGAAAGATTTGAGAATCGTTGGAAAGAGGGATCCCACGACTTTGAGCCTCTGCGATCAGCGGCAAGGTCAAAGGGACGCCGCCTGAGACGCAAACCAAATCAGCGTTGTCCAGTAATTCCAGGGGATGACCTCCCAATACCCACTCGACAGGTTGATCGGCCAATTCCTGGCGGGCCAAAGCGAGAGCGTCAGCATCGCGCAGGTCATTGAGCACAACTCGCGCGCCATGCGCACTGAGATAGCGCGCCAGGGCAATCCCCTGACGGGCAACCCCGATGACCAACACTCGCAGACCTTTCCAGTTCATTCTATTCATCAAGCTACAGCCAGCGCCACTCCGATCATGGCGGCCATCAAACTGATCAACCAAAAACGTTGCACCACCTGCGTTTCGCTCCAACCTGAGAGTTCGAAATGGTGTTGCACGGGAGCCATCTTGAAAACTCTCCTACCTTCGCCAAAAAGACGCTTGGTGATCTTGAAATAACTCACCTGGATAATCACGCTTAAAGTGATGCTCACAGGGATGATGGCGATTATGGGTAAAACAAACCATTGGCCAGTCATTAGAGCGACCACTGCCAGCGCACCGCCTAATCCCAATGATCCCGTGTCACCCATGAATAATTGCGCTGGATGGACGTTGAACCACAGGAAGCCAAACAGCGCACCTACCAAGGTAAAACAGAACCGGGCCAGGAAAACCTGCCCCTGCATCACTGCAATTCCACCGTAAGCTACGAAAGCAGTTGCAGAGATCAATCCCGCTAAACCATCCAAGCCATCGGTCAGGTTGACTGCATTGGAAAACCCAACAATCAGGAACATGGCAATCGGGAAATACCACAGGCCAACCCTGAAATCAATATTGAAGCCAGGCATATAAAGATGCGGTGCATCAAGAAAGTGATAAAGACCATAAGAGGCACCGAAAGCCACGAGCAATTGCAGCAGGAACTTGGTCCGAGCACGCATGCCTTCGCCCTCGCGACGGCCCCTCAATCCTTGCCAATCGTCTACCACTCCAATCAGGGCAAACAACGATAGAACACTCAAAGGCAGCAACACAGAAGTGCCTAGCAACTCAGTTGGACCGATCAGTGATGCGGCATTTAGCAAGAGTGTGATCAACACGACCGGCAGGACGATCATTACGCCGCCCATGGTGGGAGTGCCAAGTTTGGAGAAATGCCGCTCAGGGCCATCGACACGGATCCGTTCTCCAATTTTCAGGTTCCGCAAGATGCGCAGCAAGGGCGGCCCCCAAATCACCGTCAAAATAAAACTGAAGCCCGCTAATGCCAACGCCAGGGTGGTTTGGGTCATTGGCGGGCCTCCAAAGTTGCTACAATGCGATCCATACGCATCCCACGCGAACCTTTAACAAGTACAACATCTTCCTTTTGTAAGAGATCATGCAAATATTCGATTGCCTGTTCACTATTTTTCAACTCAATGAGGTCCTGTTGAGGGAACCCAACTCCTCTAGCAGCTTCGGCAATATGGCGGCTGCGCTCTCCAATGGTAAAAATCACATCGGCTACCTCTGCAGCACGTAAACCAATTTTCCAGTGCCCCTCCTTTTCATAGGGGCCTAATTCGAGCATATCGCCTAATACGGCCACTTTGCGGCCATCCATTTCATCGAGCATATTCAAGGCTGCTAAGGATGATTGTGGAGAGGCGTTATACGTATCATCTAACATCAATGCTCCGCTCTCAGAACGTACGGCCACCAGGCGCAATTGTGTATGCCCTGAACGCAACCCCCCAATGATCTCTTGCCAGGTCAGGTCGTCGTTCAAGCCGACAGCCGCTGCGCGCAACACCGTATGGACAGAATGCCTACCGATCAAAGGCACTTTCAAATGCAGGGTCTCCCCACGGTAATGTAAACGAAAACGAATGCCGTCTAAACCCAGGCCTTCTACCTGATCTGCCCAAAGGTCTGCTTGAGGGTCCAAACCGTAAAAGAATATCCGTGCCTGGGTCTTCTCTGCCATCGCCCTGACGAACGGATCATCATAATTTAGAATGGCTACCCCCTCAGGATCAGGCGGCAAGGCTTCCACAAGCTCCGCCTTGCCTTGGGCAATGGCTTCCTGAGAGCCCGCCCGCTCAGCGTGAACGGTGCCCACATTGGTAATCACACCGATATGTGGTTGGGCCAGGTCGCAAAGAAATGCGATTTCACCTGGCACATAAAGGCCCATCTCCAACACCGCCCGGTGATGGCCTGGGCTCAAACGCAACAACGTGAGTGGAAGGCCAATTTCATTGTTCAAGTTACCAGGGTTTCTCAATGTGCTGTAGCGCTGATCCAAAACCGCGGCAACCAGCTCTTTGGTTGTAGATTTACCCACACTCCCGGTAATACCAATCACCCTCAGCTCTAATTGGCGGCGCCAATTGCGCGCTACCTCCTGCAATGCCGCTAATGAATCATCCACACGTAGTGCAAAAGGAACCTCAGGGATGGACGAATGCTCGAGGAGCGGCTTGCCTCGCAAATCTACTACTGGTATATCTTCCGACAGATCACGCTGGACAATAGCAAAGCTGGCTCCGCTATCAAACGCTTCTTGCACGAAATTGTGACCATCCACACGCTCCCCAGGCAAAGCCACAAACAGAGCTCCGGGGATTATCTGGCGCGAATCGACAACCGCATCAGTAATCACCTGATTTGCCCATTCAGGGTGTTGGTCGACAAGAGCGCCAAATAGGTTGCCCAAAGTTAGCATCGTATCCAATTTACTCCGTTGCCATGCTCAATCGCACATGGTCGGGAGGAATATCCATCAAAACCATCAACTGTTCTACCACATCGACAAATACTGGGGAGGCCATAAATGAAGCCCACGGTGAAGCAGTGGGTTTGTTGAGCCAGATGTAGATCATGAATTGGGGATCATCTACAGGGCCCCATCCAACGAAGGAAGCGTTGGTCAAGCTGCTATTGTAGATCGTCGCTGTACCAGTTTTGCCAGCCACTCGAATGTTCTCTGGCATATCGGTGTACGATTCGCTTTCTACGATCTGTGCTAACATATTCGAAAGAGTGTGAGCCGTTTCTGCCGAGATTGGCGAGCCGGCCACTTCGGGTGAAATTGTATATTGGTGCCCGTTGTTTACTACGGCCTTCAAAATATGAGGGGTGACCATCTTGCCATCATTGGCTACTGCTGAAACAGCTCGAAGCATCTGCACAGGCGTGACTTCTATACCCTGGCCATAGGAATTGGTCGCCAGATCAATTAGGTGCCAATCATCTTCGTTATTAAAACGAACATTTCCAGAGAATTCTCGGGCCAGTTCGATTCCGGTTGGCTGACCGAATTGAAAAGCTCTTAAATAATCGTAAAACCGGTTTTGCCCTAAGAGTTCCGTCGAAATGTATGCAAGGCACACATTCAAAGAATGCTCCATGCATGTGGTCATGGTCTGTGGACCCCAGGCACCACCATTCCAGTTGCGGATTGTCCAGCCCTCAACCTCGAGGCCGCCGGTATCCGTGAAGGGAGTATCTGGTGTGGCAACCCCAGAATCCAAAGCAGCAGCCATGGTGATGATCTTGAAGACAGAACCAGGTTCATACGTATCAATCGCCATATTGAAGGTATGTCCCTCTCGATAGGTCTCTTCTACATTCCAATCGCCGCTCAGATCGAGCCGCGGTGTAGAAGTCATTGCCAAGATTTCACCGGTTCTTGGATGCATAACGATAACGCTCCCGGCATAGGAGCCAGTCACATCCATGTGAACATCCAGAATCTCCTCTACAGCATCCTGGATTTCTCGATCAATGGTGAGCACCAGGCTGGCGCCGTCGGATATGTCGGGTAATTCCATCGCCAAATAAGGATCTGTAGAGATCACCTCATCTCTCTCTACACCCGACAAGAGCCATTGCAGTTTTTCTTCGATCCCATTGTGGCTTTCTCCATCTTTATCAACCAGGCCAATGACATTCGAAGCTAAATCGCCTTCGGGGTAACTGCGATCCAAACGGGGGTTGATCTCCAAACCTGATAGGCTATGGATCATTCCATCGGCGCTGGTACCAGCTTCTAAGGGTTTCTCCTGTAATTCTTCCTTTAACGCCAGCAAATCTTGTGCTTTTTCGTAAGGCACGAAATTGTTCAACGTGATATGTGTATATGGGGCTTCACCAGGGTTCTGGTTGGCCTGAAGAAAAACATCATGATAGTTCATCTCCAACTCAACACTGGTTACCAAGGCAATTGTGGTGGGGTTGATAACTTGGGTGAGTTCGATCGCTACCTCGTAAATCAATTGGCTACCTGCCATCAAATTGCCGTGGCGGTCGTAGATGTCGCCTCGGGCAGGGGTCAGGGTAACCCACAGTTTTCCATCGATCTCCTCATAGCCTTGAATATCCTCATGGGGAGAACCAATCTGGATTTGGAATAATCGAAAGATGATGATGATCCCAACCAGGAAAAAGATAATTCCTATACTTGCATAGCGAAAACTAAATTTTTCGTTCATGGTTCAATTTCTGCCAGGGGGAGGAGTGGAACCCTGAACTGCTGAACGAGCCAGTCAACCCAAGATTGGGTGAATTCTGATGAAATCACAGCCACAGATACCTTTGCAGGCTGTGAAGGTTCTGCAAATTGAACATGGCCACGTCCCGTATAGCCCGGCACAAATACATAGGTGATCTCTTCGGCACGCACCGTACGGAATCCCATTTCGAAGGCGCGCTGTTTCATCACTGAAGTTGATGTTAGCAGCGCAAGCTGGGATTCCATGTTGGCAATCTGAAATTCAAGCTCATCGATTTCCAACCGGTGACGTTGAATAGCTTTACCTACTGCTGCTGTTCTAGCAGTTACGCTAACAAAAATGCCGGATGCCAGCAGAATAACAACCAGGATGGTTAAAAAGATACCAATCCCCTGTAGCTGCTTTCGCCAAGGGGTTTGTAAATATGCTTGCGTGAAGTTGAGCACACGATCCATAACTAATTGTTATTGTGAATTGTGAGATTGAATTTTGGCCAAAGTCATTCATAATTTGTCATTCACAATTCACATTTTTATCCTTGCAAGTCTTATGCCATGCTCAGAGTTTTTCTGCTATTCTAAGGCGGGCACTGCGCGCTCGAGGATTGGCATCCACCTCCGCTTGTCCAGGACGAATGGGTTTACGGGCAACCACCCGCAGGGTTGGTATGTGGTCACATAAACAAACGGGCTGCTCCGGCGGGCAAATGCAATCACGACTCTCACGGAGGAAGAATTGCTTTACGATGCGATCTTCCAACGAATGAAATGAGATCACCGCCACGCGGCCGCCTTTGTCCAACATTGTCACACATTGGGGCAAAACAGCTTGTACAGCATCCAACTCCTGGTTTGTGGCGATGCGCAAGGCTTGAAATGTGCGCGTGGCCGGATGAACTCGAGATTTTCCTTTCCGAACCACCTTTGCGACAATGTTCTTCAGTTGCTCTGTTGTGAGAACCGGTCGGGCTGCCACAATTTCTCGCGCAATTCGTCGAGACTGACGTTCTTCACCGTACCGGTAGATCAAATTTGCCAACTCATCTTCTGGCAGGTGATTAACTAAATCTGCAGCTTTGGTTTCAGCCTGGGGATCAAAACGCATATCCAATGGACCCTGATTTCGCAGAGAAAATCCACGGTCTGGGGTATCGAGCTGCATGGAGGAAAGGCCTAAATCTAATACGATACCTTGAACGGAATCTACTCCCAAGGATTCAAGCTGCACGCCTAAGGTTGTATAGGAATCCTGTACCAGGGTTGCGCGATCCCCAAATAGGGATAAGCGCTCCCTGGCTAGTTCCAGTGCCTGGGGATCCAGGTCAAATCCTAATAGTTTTCCACTGGGCGAACTGGCCTCTAGTATTCCCCACGCATGGCCACCTGCTCCTACTGTACCATCGACATAGAAACCGCCATCTCGGGGTTGCAAGGCTTGTAATATCTCTTGGTAAAGTACAGGATCGTGCATCTCTGTGGTGGAATTTTGCAGTTGGATGATTTGTCCATATTTCGAAAGTTTGTTAGAATCCCAACTACAAAATCAATCTTTTTGCCTATAGATCAAGTTCCGAGAAACGTTCAGAATTCGCATCCACATCGCTCAATTGCGTAACTTGGCCATCCCAGGCTGAAGGAGACCAAATTTCAGCGCCCTCGCCGACACCGACAATAATGGCATCATTCTCCAGGCAAGCTACATCACGTAGAAATTGAGGGATCAGAATCCGCCCAATACGGTCAAGATCAACTTGGCTTGCCGTAGCGAAGATCAGGCGCCGTAACTCGCGCGCCGTAGGATCCGTGGTTCTCATTTGGTTGAGCTTCTCCGAGATCGATTCGAAAACTGGCTCGGTGAGAAGACGAAGATTATTATCAAATCCCTGGATTAAGTACGCGCCGCCAGTCAACTCTTCACGAAATCGTGCTGGGATCGTTAAGCGTCCTTTCTCATCAAGCGTATGGCGGTACTGTCCTAGGAACATATGTTCTAACTCGATATTAATAGCAGAACGCCGGAAATACCGGCGCCCGCGACTACCATTAAACCACTTTATACCACTTTAACCCACAACATCACACAGTATATACGAAATCTCACCAAAATGCAAGTGAATTTGTCCGATTTATTTTTGATTCACCTTGCAATATTTTTATGAAATTGTCCAAAAAACAGGGTTCCAGCAGCGTAAAAACATTGCTGGAACCCTGTTTTTAATTAAGTAGCAAAAAGGATCGGGAAATTAAACCGGTTCTCTAGGAATTGCCGGGATGATCCTCCACATCTGGATATTCCCACGGCGTTTCCCAGAGATCCATTAAATCTTAACGAACAACCAAAGTTAGCTCAGATTTTAGGATAACCTTATTATTTTTGCAGGTGTACCGATCAGTTCTAGGCGCTATCACGCATTAGATTGTAGATGGGGTATTCCACCTGCACAGTTTCAATGGCCTCAGCATGTTTATCTACAAATCCAGTCAAGAAATTTATAAAGCGGTAAGTATCTGCAAAGTTTGTTGCAATCCCTACGGAAATCCGGATCGTGCTGGGGTTGCGGTTATGCTCTGTGCGCGCCCAATCAAAGAAAAAATCGAACGACATAGGGTCTGGTCGATTGAATGCCTGAGCCATTTCATCTCGAGTAAGGTCGTGGACGATCTCACCCGTGCCAGGGTTACAAAAACAGCCGGTTCTGAGAGATATATTCTCCCGGTTGGCTAAGGCCTCCACTTTGCGGTAATCGAGGCGGACTCCATCCGGGTCATCCAAACTAAAAGAAATTGTGCCTCCCCGATCGATTGTATTGGTAGGCCCAAAGATTTGAACTAATGGAGTTCCATTACTGTGTCGCAGCGCAATCATCTGGTCAAGTAACCAACCGGTCAGGCAAGAAACCCTCTCATGAATTGTTCCAATGCCGATCTTGGTAATGTGGCGCAGACCGATTTCTATGGCTGGCAGATTCAAAAAATTGATTGTGCCATCTTCGAAACCGGCTTCATTTTCCAGTAGGTAGTGCCAGCCTTCCCCTTGAACTGATGTTATCGAAATCGTACCTCCGGCGAACCACGGTCGTTGTAGTTTCTTCAGGGTATCCTTGCGAGCTAGCAAGCACCCCACCCCAGTGGGGTACCCAAACATCTTATAGAACGAGAGCGGCACAAAGTCAGGTTTCCACTGGCTGAGATCTAACCGGTTTGTGGGGACGAACGCCGCGGCATCGAGCAATACATCCCACCCTGTCATATGGGCTTTCTCAAGCCATTCCAGGGAATGCTGTACCCCAGTGAAATTTGATTGGGCTGGGAATGCAAATAGATTGAAACTGTTTGGCTGCACTCGCTCCAGTTCGGCGTTCAAGGCCTGATCGTCAAAGCGGAGATCGGGTAACACGGTTGGCAAATAGGTCACTTCTGCGCCTTTAGCACGCGCAAATTCCCGAATTCCATTGACAGAGTTATGATTATCGAATGCAGGCAGAAATCTGCCGCCCTTGTGGAACGGATAGGCTTCGCCAACTAATTTAAGGGCTCCGCTCGCATTGGGTGTAAAGATCGCAGTGTACTCCTCAGGGTTGGCGTTGAAATACTTGAGCACATAACTGCGCGCCTGCTCTGCCAGGTGAGTCATCGCCAGGGATGTAGGGTTCTTAGAATGGGGGTTGCCAAACACACCCTCTTCGAGAAGTTCCATATGCTGGCGTAATTGCGAGGAGGCATATAAGCCACCGCCCGTATAATCCAGGTACACCTGGTTGAGCCGATCGAGGCGGCTGTATTCACGCTCCCGAAGTTCATCAATAATTTTTGTCGAATCAAAGCATGCATAATCCTTGCGAAATGTTGCGTAGGCAGCTTCCATATTTTCAAGCGAAAAATCTAGATTTGCGGTTTTCGACATGTATTGATCTCCTGATCCTACAATGATTATTCCGACATTGGTAATTATAGCAACTTTGTCAATTAGATTTCCCGAATATGTTTCGGGTCTCTAGGAAACGCCGTGGGATTATCCAGATTTAGGGGAGATCACCCCAGCAATTCCTAGAGAACCACATTAAATTCTTTCCGTATTCCACGATGAAAAAGCAGGTGCGAATTGGCGAATAGCGCAACTCGCACCTGCTTAATATTCCTTCGAATCTTCCAACCCAAGTAGAGGGAAGAATCAGGGTTTCGTCGTGATACCTGGGTAATCTAGTCAGCAGCAGATTCAGCGATTACTAAACTCTGCTCTTCAACATATGCCTGAGACTCCTCAACATCCAAACGGGTGGAGAGATATAATGCCACCAAAAGCATGATCACCTCAAAGGCAAATACGGTGCCATAGGCAGCAAAGGCATTCCCACCGGTCAGGCCACGTACCAGGTCAACGATGCCGCCACCCATCAGGCTGCCAAAAGCGTGGCCAACCATATTGGCAACTCCCCAGACGCCCATTAACATACCTGCTCGGATGGCTGTGGTGAAGGAGATCACGCCGGTCAGCATCCCTGCTCCTGCTAGACCGGTGCCCAAACCCATCACAAACACCATACCTTTGAACAGGCCCGGGTTGCCCATCATGCCAGCCACGATCAACCCCATAAAGACGATGATACTGGAAACCATTCCAATGCGCATCAAGCGCATAAAGCCCAGCCATTTCACCAAAATCGTCCCTGAGAGCAGCATGGCGATCATCACACCCACACCCCAAAAGGCTGTCAGGCGAGTGGTTTCGCCCACGGACATCCCTAATACCAGAGCACCATAAGGCTCCAGCAGCACATCTTGAGCCAGCGTACCCACAAACGTGAAGAAAACCAGGGCAAAGAACGTGCGTACCTGGGGATCCGCAAATACGTATTCTCGCAAGACTTTCTTGAAGGGCACTTCGCGAGCTTTTTCAGCTGCAGTTTGGAGTTTCTCGCCGCGGGGTTCCTGCCACAAGGCAGCAAATGTTGCCAGTACCAACACCACCGCAGCCACACCAATGGCTACGCTGAGTAATCGAGCTGGCTCATATTCTTCCAGGGCAGAACCCAAGCCACCAGCCCCAGCGACCAGACCCAATAATGTCGCGACTTCGTAGAGTGTGATGGCGCGAGCTTTCTGATCTCCACTGAAACGATCGGAGAGCAAAGCTTGAAAGGTGTTGTGACCCAAATTGCGACCGATACCATAGAGCGTAAATGCCAGCAAACCGCCGATGAAAAGTGTCAGAGAAGTTTGGGCAATATTCACGGATAGCACTACTGCGGAAATGATTCCCAGGCCAATCAGCAAAGTGCCGATAATGATATATGGTTCTCTGCGACGGTCGAACAGCGGGAAACCGTCCGAGCGATAGCCTAGCCACACCCGAACTGGAGAAATCAATAATGGCACGGCAAAGAAAAAGCCCACCAGCGTGGCCGGGAGACCTAATTCAGCGATCATGATACGGTTTAATGTGCCGCCGATCAATGCGCCGCTCAGGCCATAGGCAATCGGGAAGAATGCCAGGCGGATATTATTGAGAATACGAGCTACAGTTTTCATAGGTTTTCCTTTCATACATAATTTGATATGATTGCAGTCCTCTAGGAAATGTCGGGGGAGATTCCCCAAATTTAGGGGTGAGTGGGGGGCGGAGCCCCCCACTCACCCCTAAATCTCGATAGTTCCGGTGCGTTTCCCAGAGACCCATTCTTGCTCGCTTTAGAGAGCAAAGTATTCCAAGACACTAATTGCAGCCTGCTGCCCCTGCTGGATACAGTCAGGAACACCAATACCGCGGTACGAACTGCCTGCGAGGAAAACTCCCTCGGGCATATTCTTTTCGATTTCTGCCACCAGACCCAGATGACCGACATTGGCCTGGGGAAAGGAACGCGGCCAGCGGAAGGGGACAATTTCGATGGGCTGCGCGCTGATCCCTATCAACTCGTTCAATTCTGCTGAAACTTTAGTCAATAACTTATCATTATCATATTCCACCATCTCAGGCTGCCCACCGCCGAAGAACACGCGCACGACCAAATACCCCTGGGGAGCACGGGCCGGCATCTTCAACGAAGTAAAGGTGATTGCATCAATCGCCCGCCCTTCTCGACGCGGCACCATCAAGCCGTGAATACGTCGCTCCATTTGCACATCCTCTGCGTTGTACACCAACGAGACAGTGCCAATATTCTCATGACGGATCTCTTCAAGTGCATGGGCAGCGTCAGGCTTTATTCCTTCAAGGATTTTTGCTGATGCGTTGGCAGGCGTTGCTAGTAGTAGGACATCAGCATGCAATACCTCTCCCTCACCTAAGCTAACATCGTATCCCGAAGAATCGCGAGCGGCTTGTTCAACCTCAGTGGTCAACCGCAATTCAGCTCCATTGTCCTCCAATTTGTCGACCAGCGCCTTGACCAAATCACCAGCACCATTTTCGAAAGCAATGAAGCGCGGGATTTTGGGGGCATCTCTCTCTGCTCGTGCAGCGCGCATACGACCTAAAGCACCCTTGAAAAGTCCGCCATACTCCGCTTCCATTTCGCGCATGATTGGCGAGGTCGTCAAAATACTCTGTCGGTGAGGGTCGGTATTGTAGATGCCAGCCAAAATTGGACCGATGAACTTCTCCATGGCTTCAACCCCCAAACGGCGGCTGGCGAACGCAGCCAGGGATTCGTCAGAATCATCTCTCTTGGCGGGAATGAAAGGCTCTGCCAACATGCGTAATTTCCCTCGTAGTGACATCAGTGGCGATTTGACGAAAGCCAAAGGGCTGAGGGGCACCGGGGTAGGTACGCCATCGTCCAATACATACATATGGCTGGTTTCACTACCTGGGTCAGTCAGCTTGTGTTGGATACCCAATTCATGGGCCAAATCCCAAACCTCGGGTTTGCGAGTGACAAAGGATTCTGGGCCACCATCGATGATGATTGGTTCGCCCTGAGGAGTAGAGATTATCTTTGTAGAGATTTTGCCACCCCATTGATTTTCTCGTTCCAGAAGTGTGATGTTCAGCCTACCGTTGGCGTGTTTCTGCAACTCCCAGGCTGCACTCAACCCTGTGATTCCTCCTCCGACGATAATTACGTGATTTTTCATAATAGTTTTCCTGATTGGAGAATGATTTTTGCCAACATGTTTACATGAACCAGGCTATCATTCAGCGCAGGGATATAAGTGAACTCTCCCCCCCCAGCCTCAGAGAAAATATGCTGGAATTCGTACTCGATTTCCTCCAAGGTCTCCAGGCAATCGGCAGGGAACCCAGGACAGACAACGCTCACATTCGGTGTCCCTGCCTCACCCAAAGACGTCAAAACATCATCGGTGTAGGGTCTAGTCCACTCCTCGGGGCCGAAGCGAGACTGAAATACCACCTCCCACCCCTGGGAGCCCAGATCAAGTTGCTCCGCTACCAAGGATGCTGTATGCTGGCACTGAGATTCATAGGGGTCTCCAACATCCACATACCGCTGGGGAATCCCATGGAATGAGAAAAGCAGTTTTCCAATGCCGACATGTGTCGAACGAATACTCTCAGCGATGGCATCGATATATGCAGGGTGATCGTGATAATCGCTAATGACTTGCAAACCTGGCATCCAGTTCCATGATTGGAGAGTCTCGAAAACTTTCCCAAGCGACGTACCGGTTGTCGTTCCAGAGTATTGAGGGAAGAGTGGCAAGATGATCAGCTTCTTTACTCCAGAATGCCGGAGCATCGCCAAGATACTGGGGATACTCGGCTCTCCATAGCGCATGGCAAATTCAACTTGAACACCTCCGGGAGATTGCTCAGCAAACGCGGTCTGTAACTTATCGCGTAAACTTCCTGTGATCGTCAGAATTGGAGATCCATCTAGCCCCCAAATGCGCTGATAAAGTCGCGCAGAACGGCGCGGCCTGACGTTCAATATGACTCCATAGAGCAATGGAAGCCACAACCCGCGCGGGTAATCAATAACATACGGATCCGAAAGAAAATCAGCCAGGAATCGACGTACTGCTGATGGCGTGGGCGCATCAGGTGTGCCAGTATTTAAAAGTAAGATTCCAAGATGAGGAGATGGGGATTGATTTTGGCTACCTATAACCTGGTTCAATGAATGCGCTCCGTCTTACCGATAATAATTGCATTCTACCGAAAGATATCGCTCAGATAAATGTAGGTTTAGGTAGGATTGGTTTAGCTCTTGCTAAGGAAATATTTCACATAAAAGGACTGACATTGTCTGAATATCAACAATAACATGTCACCGCGCAGTATATTGGGTCCCTACTGGATCTACTGTTTGATTTTTCTCATTGCCCCCATCACTTCATCTACCCAGGCTTCTTGATAGTCATGATGCAAAACTTTGGATAGAGAATGCAATCTGCGCTCAGGAGTCAACGGGCGTTCAGCCCAAACGCGGTTGACGATGAAATTCTCATCCTTTCTGACCCCCTTGGTATCAAAGAGCAAGCCTACAAAAGGATAACGCGCTCGTATCGATGATAATAATCCGCGGTTAATGCCGAACGCTGAGTGTGGGAAGGAGAAGGGCACAATCTCCTGGCCAGTGATCTCCTGGATTATTTGGCATGATTCGACAATTTCCACCTCGATCTCAGAGTCCGATAAATCTTTCAGCTTGCGGTGGGACTTGGTGTGCGCGCCGATCATAAACCCCTCGGCATGCATCTGCTGAATCTGCAAGATGGTCAGGTAGGGTTGCGCGTCATCCAGGAAAGATTCCCAGTCCACTTCCAGTGCATCACAAACTGCGTCGATGGTTTCGATGTCAGAAAAGCGCAAGCCTTTGAGCCAATTAATAGTAGCGTCGTGAGACAGTTCGTCAGGAGTCCAAGCGTCGAGTTTCGAGAGACTCGACGAATCGACAATCAGACGTTCGATGCATAGAGAAACCTTATTGCGGTAGAACATAGCCCGGTTGTCGATCCAATCTGTGGAAAGGAAGAAAGTACAGGGGATCGATCGCTCTAACAGCAGTGGCCTGACATCGTTATAACATTCTGCGAACCCATCATCGAAGGAAAGGTGTACGGCTTTCGATGGTAAGGCTACTCCCTCTGTGCGGTGAGCATGGATGCTGGCGAAAGGCACAAATTGATGCCGTCCCTGAAGGTAATCCAAGGCCTGCTCGAACTTTCCCACAGGAACAACTGGGTACAGGTGCCGGGCATGCTCCATGGGTTTATCTGAGACAGCGTGGTAGAAAAAATCGATACTCGTCCGCTTCATCAGAATCGGATAGAGCCACAATGGAATCAGTCTAGATATTCGTTCGAGAATACGTGATAATAATATCTTCATAGCCAACGTGAAACGTTCAACATGCTAACTTGTAACAGTTTATGAAAACGCCATATCGCCATCGACAAGCTTGAGGGCGATTTCTTCCCAGGCTTGCGCCAGGGGGCTATCATCGTCTTTGGGCATGCACTGGTAAATCCGCACCTTCTTATGCAGTAGCAGTGATGCGAGAAATCGAGGGCGCAATTCTGCTGCCGCCTGGGCTGGAATTTCGATAGTGTCAGCCAGATATTGGTGTCCACAATGGATCGCCAAAGCAAGCACAAAACGTTGATCGGAGGGTTGGGTGAAGCAGTAATCCAGGGTTCGCAAGATGGTATTTTGCCCCTTCTGTGATATAGAGTAGACCACAAATCCTCTATATTCATCCTCAGCTGAGAACACTTCCAACGCGATAAAGCGATACAAAGGGCGCGCATCACTGAAAAAATAATCCATCTCTTCGGTGATGGATTGACCAGTCTCAACCACCCAGGGATGTCTAAGCATCCAATTGACCGCATCCACACCACGATGCAGTTCGACCTGCGGTCTGACGGGAGGAGTGGCTGGTTCACTTTGGAGTTGGTCCACCTGCTCAAAGCGGATATCCTCTAAAACTTTGATTTGCGGGCCAAGGATTAGGGAGTAGAAAAATCTCTTTAGAACAGGACCAACCCTACGGTTGATTTGGTCGATCAAGGGTGTCTTCAATTTGACTTCGCGATCGATGCGTAACAAGTGAAGCAGCTTGCGATACCCGCGCCGCAGCCAAACCAGTGGGTTGAGATGCCCCATGCCCGTTGTATCTAGCCAAAAGTAGGTCAGGGGTTGGCGCTCCCAAAAACCATATTTCCGACAAACCCGCCGGGCATGGACGCTGCCAACGATCAGATAATCCTGGTTGAGGCTAAGCGCCTCGGCCATCAACTGCGCCCCAACGCCTCGGCCACGCACTTTCGGGGAGACCGACCAAGTAGTAAACCAGTGAGTTTTGAAATACTCCTCACCACTGCGTAAAAGCAAAGGCAAGATGCCAAAATATCCCACCACTTCCTCATCGCTATCGATAGCCACTAGTAAGCCGACGTCATTCTTGGCTGCGTAGGGATTGTTGGCATGAGCGATTGCGCGCTGCATTGTGATGGGCACAAATTGTCCATTTTGGGAAGCGCCAAGTACGCGCTCGGCAAATTCGTGTAAATCTTTTACTTTGATGTGTTCGAAGCGTATGCTATTTTCCGACATTTGAATTCTAGATTCTATATCAAGGCACGAAGACACAATGCCGCAATCCTTTGTGCCTTTGAGTCTTGGTGGTTATTTATATTTTCGGAGGATCGATTGCACCTGCCCCAAGTAGCTGCGTCCGAAGATGTTGAGATGGTTTAGCAGGTGATACAGGTTATAAATTGGAAAACGCGAGCGATAGCCAGT
Source organism: uncultured Anaerolineales bacterium (assembly GCA_964458115.1). GTDB lineage: Bacteria > Chloroflexota > Anaerolineae > Anaerolineales > UBA11858 > NIOZ-UU35. The sequence goes on from CAYWIC010000015.1 coordinate 26,747, forward strand.
CTTCAGAGGGCGCACTTCTTCATAGGCTTCATAGAAAGCATTGGGGAAAGAACCGAAAAGTGTTGTCATGGCCAACTCAGCCTCAGCCCAGCCATAATGGGCCGCGGGGTCGATGATCGCTGGGGCGCCCCGCGAGTCACTGGTAGCGTTGCCACTCCACAGATCGCCATGGACCAGGGAGGCTGGCTGTACGGGGATTAGATTAGGAAGCTTCGAAATCAGCCGCTCAACCCGACGGGCATCATCGCTCGCCATCAGGCCGCGTTCTCTTGCTAACCGAGTCATGTATAACAAGCGACTCTGTCCAAAGAATTCGTATCCGTCATCTGCCCAGAGGTTGGGTTGTGGGGTGCTACCGATATAGTTATCATGCTCGAAGCCAAATTGCGCGTTGGTGTTTTGATGCAAAGCAGCCAACTGGCGTCCAAATTCTGGCCAATAATCGGGCTGAGGCGGTGCGGGAGAAAGATCCTCCATCAATAAGAAATCATCCCCATGTATATAGGGTTTAGGGACAACGGGTCCGCCATCCACATGCAAGGCAAATAGGCCGTCAACTTCCCTGGCAAACATGTCTGAGGGGGATCGACGATTGGTTTTCAGGAAGAAAGATGCCCCAATATCCGTCTCAATGACCATTCCGTTATTGATACAACCACCCCCAACAGAACGGCTAGAAGTGATACTGCCAAATTCGTTTTCAGATAACCATTTTTTTGCGGATTCTGGGATCATTAATTTGAGAATACAAACTTATAAAAAAATAACTGCTAAGGTAGAAAGCAATCACACTTGTTACTTGCCGCTTGCAACTTGCCCACTTTCCAGCGCTTCCAATAAACCCTGGCAAGAACGCTTGACGATATGGAACACTTCTTCAAAACCGTCGATTCCGCCATAATAGGGATCAGGAACCGGCGCGGTCGGATTCCCCTGAGGATCGTATTCGCGCATTAGGTGAATTTTGGCTCTTTCAGCCTCTGTCCGTGCCAGCCCAGAGAGATTTGACCTGTTATCGGAGTCCATGGCAATCACCAGATCGAATTCTTCGAAGTCCTTCTGGTTGAACTGTCGTGCTCTGCCATCGTATTTGAACCCATGACCCGCGGCCACGCGCCGCATCCGCCGGTCAGGCTGCTCGCCCACATGCCAGCCTGAAGTGCCGGCAGAGTCAACTTCATATTTATGCGCAAGCTTCGCATTCTCAGCCAGATGACGGAACATATTTTCCGCCAACGGGCTGCGCACAATATTCCCTAAACAGACAAAACAAATTTTGGTAACGTCGCTCAATTTCAAACCTCCAAATTACACAAATAAAATCTAGCAATGGCTGCTTCCACTAAAAAAGCACTGAATAAGGTCTCCGCCGGAAGATATAGGGGCGGGGGCTTCGCCCCTATATCTTCCGGCGTAACATCTGTTGTAACCTATTTCAGTAAAATCACAGACGAAAATCGATGAACTCTGATAATCTATATCTATCTCATTCATCTGTGGTTATTGTACTCACCCCTGAATCCTACCATAAGAAAACCGACCACGAACTCCAGACCGCATGGATCATATTTCGCGGTCTGCAGTCAGCCGTCGGTTATCAGAGTTCAAGGAAAATTATCGGCTATTTCAGTTCGGCAACCGATTCATCACGACTCAGCGCATCCATCACAGCTACACCAGCGATGTTGACGATATCACGCACGTCGTCCCCGGTCTGCAGCACGTGCACTGGAGCGCCAACTCCGAGCAGGATTGGGCCAATGGCATTAGCCCCTCCCAGACGCGCCAGCAGCTTATACGCTACGTTGGCTGCTTCCAGGGATGGGAAGATCAGCACATTGGCATCCTTCACCGTGCTAAAGGGGAAACGCTCATCGATGATCTCAGGCACAACCGCAGTATCAGCCTGCATCTCACCATCGACCACCAAATCCGGGTTCTTCTCACGGATCAACCTCAACGCCTTCTGGACTTTTGCAGACAAACGATGAGGGGTGCTGCCGAAATTCGAGAACGAAAGCAGCGCCACGCGCGGTTCGATCTCAAGTTGATGGGCCAAATCCGCGGCCAAACAGGCGATTTCAGCCAAGTCTTCAGCCGTGGGGTCGATATTCACAGTGGCATCGGCGAAGATATACACCCGATCATCGACCACCATGATATACGCTGCGGCAGCTTTATCCGAACCGGGGCGCGTGTGATGGATCTGCAAAGCCGGGCGCAAGACTTCAGGGTATTGGTACGTCAGACCGGAGACAAAGGCATCCGCATCACCCAACTTGACCATCATCGGGCCAAACACATTTGGCTCTTTGACCAGTTCGGTTGCCTCACTGAGACTGACCCCTTTTCGCTGGCGCAGATCGTAAAATGCTTGGGCATACTCATCTAGACGATCGAATTGGCGGGGGTTGATAATCTTTGGGCAGCATCGCAAACCCAAAGCGCTGACTCTATCGTGGATGATCTCTTCTCGGCCCACAAGGATCGGAATTCCAATACCCTCTTCTTCCACCTGGGCTGCAGCCCGCATGACCTTGTCCTCTTCGCCCTCTGCAAAGACAACGCGTTTCTTGGGTGAAGCGGCCTTGGCTTTGTTCATGATGAAATGACGCACGCGCTGCCCCATCCCCTGCCGGTATGCCAATTGTTCGCGGTATTCATTGAGATCTATCTCTACCCGAGCAACCCCAGATTTTATAGCAGCCTCGGCAACCGCTGGGGCTTCCCAGATCAATACACGCGGGTCCAAGGGTTTGGGGATGATATACTCCGGGCCTAGCTTCATACTGTCAACGCCATACGCCCGCAGCACACTGTCGGGCACGTCTTCCTTGGTCAGAGCTGCCAGGGCGTGAGCAGCGGCTAGTTTCATTTCGTCATTGATAGCGCTGGCACGCACATCTAATGCTCCTCGGAAGATGAAGGGAAAGCCCAAGACATTGTTGACCTGGTTGGGGTAATCCGAGCGTCCGGTGGCCACAATCGCATCGGGGCGGACTTCCTTGGCCAAATCGTAGTTGATCTCTGGGTCAGGATTGGCCATAGCGAAGATGATCGGCTGGTCGGCCATGGTCTTGACCATCTCTGGGGTGAGCACATCGGCCACCGAGAGGCCATAGAACACGTCCGCGCCGCGCACCGCGTCAGCCAGGGTGCGCGCGTCCGTTTCAGGAGCAAAACGCTCTTTATATTTGTTCAAACCCTCCCGACCTTTGTAAATCACCCCGCGGCTGTCCACCATCAAGATGTTCTCGCGTTTCACGCCCAATTGGACCGCCAGATCCGCACAAGAAATGGCTGATGCCCCTGCACCGGAGATGGCGATCCTGATCTCACCAATATCCTTGCCAACAATCTCCAAACTATTCAACAAGCCTGCCGACGAAATAATCGCTGTGCCGTGCTGGTCGTCGTGGAACACAGGAATGTCTAACATTTCCTTGAGCGTCTCTTCGATATAGAAACACTCCGGGGCCTTTATGTCTTCAAGATTGATGCCCCCAAAGGTCGGTGCAATTGCCGCCACTACCTTGATCAGTTCATCGGGGTCATGGGTGTCTACTTCAATATCGAAGACATCAATGTCCGAAAAGGCTTTGAAAAGAACGCCTTTGCCTTCCATCACCGGCTTCGAGGCCAGGGCACCGCGGTCCCCCAACCCCAAGATCGCCGTACCATTCGAAACAACTGCCACCAGGTTGCCTCGCGATGTGTATTCGTACGCCAAACTTGGATCTTCAGCAATTTCAAGAACAGGGATCGCTACGCCTGGGGAATACGCCAGGGATAGATCACGCTGCGTATCCAATGGCTTTGTCGGCAAGATCGCAATTTTTCCGGGTTTACCATTAAGACGATGATATTCCAGGGCATCCTCACGAGTGATTTTGCTCATAGATATTTCTCCTTTTTGACAGGATTTTCATACTGTAGTTTCAGGTGGGAATAATACTCAAACTCTATATTACTCTCGCACATATACCTGTAACCCCCAATTCTCCCATAAGTTATCCAAATAATCAGTAGCGTTTGTCATAAATTATGGGTGATACTCCAGATTTAGGAGTGAGTGGGGTGCGGAGTACCCCGCTCACTCCTAAATCTGGAAAGCCCCAACCGGTTTCTAGAGCCCCCTGATGTCTATACCTTCCATTATTAATGCAATCATGTTAAACTTTTTGCATTGCTTTATTAAGGAGAACACTACACCGTGAGCGAAGAGAAGCAGGCTGCACTCAATAATGCTCTAGGTGATATCACCAAAAGATTTGGAGAAGGGATCATCATGCGCTTAGGTGACGCGCGTCACCTGAATGTTGATGTTATTCCTACGGGCTCCCTCTCCCTGGATATCGCTCTCGGTGTGGGTGGCATACCCCGGGGCCGTGTGACGGAAATTTATGGCCCTGAATCTTCTGGAAAAACGACTATCACACAACACATCGTCGCCGAGGCGCAGAGGCTGGGCGGCACGGCTGCTTTCATCGATATGGAGCATGCCCTGGACCCGGTCTATGCCGAGGCCTGTGGTGTTGATGTCGAGAACCTGCTCATCGCCCAGCCAGATATGGGTGAGCAGGCTTTAGAAATTACCGAAACCCTGGTGCGCTCTGGCGCTGTGGATGTGGTTGTGATCGATTCGGTAGCCGCCCTGGTTCCCCGCGCTGAGTTGGATGGGGATATGGGCGACTCGCACATGGGTTTGATGGCCCGCTTGATGTCCCAGGCATTACGCAAACTCTCAGGTGCTATCAAACAGGCTAATACCGCCGTGATCTTTACCAACCAGCTTCGCCAGAAGATTGGCGTGGTCTACGGCAACCCGGAAACCACCACCGGCGGACAGGCCCTGAAGTTTTATGCCTCTATCCGTTTAGATGTCCGCCGTGTTCAGACGATCAAGATAGGCTCCGATGTTGTTGGCAACCGCACGCGCGTGCGCGTGGTCAAGAACAAGGTCGCTCCGCCATTCCAAACGGCGGAATTTGATATCATGTATAATGAAGGCATCTCCAAAACCGGTGACTTGCTCGATATAGCTACTGAATTGGAGATCATCAGCAAACGGGGTTCGTACTATTCGTACGGAGAAGAAAGGATCGCGCAGGGACGTGAAAACGCCAAAGAATTCCTGCGCCAAAACTGGAAAATGGTTGAGGAGATCGAAGCGACCATTCGCGCAGAACTGCTCCCACCCCCGCTGATGCCACTTGAACATTGACACTTGGACTGCTGGACACTACGTTCAGCAAGAATGAACTCACTTTATTCTTGTTCGTGAGGTTCATTCAATCTTCTCGCCGCGCGATAGGTAAATGTGTTTTCAAAAACACAGATCGTGTGTCACTCTATGCTGTCTGCTGAAACGCGAGGATTCTTCGCTCGCCATGCCTTAGGCAGGTTTACGACCAGCGCCTCCGGCATCTCAGAATGACAGTGAAAAATGTTGTATCGCGCGCGGCCATGGCTTTGAAATTTGATCTCGGATAACGATAGAACGTATGATTTTGACCCTCAGGTTGTAAGTAATTATTTGAACAGGAAAAGAAATATTTAAACGATAAAACCCAAGGGCAGCTTGGCTTTGAACTACATCACAGGTGTTAAATAACACCTTAACGAGTAAAGCATCATACTGTAAACTGAGATCCAGATTGGTTAAACGCGCAGCCGTGGCTAGAAGATTAGCCACGGCTTTTACGTTAACTATATGGTCCAAAAGATCACTGCGTTGAAAGCGCAAAAACACAACCCTGACCGGGTGAGTGTGTATCTGGATGGCGAATATGCCTTTGGGCTTTTCCGAGTCGTGGCGGCTTGGCTGCAAGTCGGGCAGGAGCTCGGTGAAGAGAAGATTCGCCAACTCCAGCAGGCAGAGGCTGGTGAAAAGGCGTACCAGCGAGCTTTGAACTTTCTCAGCTACCGGGTTCGCACCGAATCTGAGGTTCGGCGGAACTTGAACAAACATGACACCCCAGAGAGTGTCATCGAAGAAGTATTAGAACGACTGCGTCGTAATCGGTTGGTGGACGATCAGCAGTTCGCCAATTCATGGGTCGAGAACCGTTCCGAGTTCCGGCCGCGCGGCCGCAGGGCATTACAAAGCGAATTGCGCCAAAAAGGCGTTGATCAAGAAGTAATCGAAGAGGTTCTCCAGGATTTAGACGAGGAGGAACTCGCTTATCAGGCTGCAAAGAAAAGTGTTCGCAAATATCTACGATTCGAGTGGCCTGAATTCAGAAAGAAATTATTAGGATTCTTAGCTCGCCGCGGTTTCAATTACGCTGTTGCGGCACCTGTCGTTGAACGGGTTTGGGCTGAGGAGCAGGAGAACACAGAGGCAAACTAACCATGAATCCACCTGTCATTTGGATCCCCCTAGTCGCTGCGATCATAGGTGCGGCAATCGGCTATTTCGTGAAAACATACCAGGTCCGGCAAGCAAATCTGAAATTGAAGGAAGAGGGAGATCGAATTCTCATCGATGCCAGAGAAGAAGCCCGGGAAATCCAGTTGCAAGCCAAGGACGAGATGCTCAAGGTTCGGGAAGAAGCAGAAGCGGAGATCTCCCGCCGCCGGGCTGAGGTCTCTCGATCGGAAGATCGCTTGCAGCGCCGTCACGATCAAATGGACGCCCGTGCCGAACGCCTAGAGCGTCGCGAGCAATCGCTCAATAAGAGACAGAGTACCATCGATCGCAAATCCAATCATCTCGAGAAAATGGAAGGCGAGGCCCGGGAGAAGCTCGAACATATTGCCAAGATGAGCACCGATGAAGCCCGAGATTATCTGCTTAAGGATGTGGAAAAAGAATCGCGCGACGATATGGCGCGCATCATCCGCCAGGTCGAGGCCGAAGCCCAGGAAGAAGGCGAGCGCCGCGCCCGCAAGCTGGTGGCGGATGCCATCCAGCGCGTGGCTTCTGAACACGTAGTCGAGGTGACTTCATCGACGGTGGCTCTGCCTTCTGATGATATGAAAGGACGCATCATCGGCCGCAACGGACGCAATATCCACTCCTTCGAGCGCGCTGCTGGTGTCGATGTGATTGTCGATGATACGCCCGAAGCGATCACGATTTCGTCTTTCGACCCGGTGCGGCGCGAGGTGGCTCGTCGCTCGATGGAAAGGCTGGTCCTTGACGGGCGCATCCATCCCGCACACATCGAGAAGATCGTCAGGAAAGAGGCCAAAGAGGTCGATCGCGTCATCCGCGATGCCGGAGAAGAAGCGGCCTACGAAGCTGGGGTCCCCGGCCTGCACAAAGAGATCACCAAGAAGTTAGGGCGGCTCAAATTCCGCACATCCTACGGCCAGAACCAACTGGCCCACGCCGTCGAGACTGCCAAGTTGGCCGCGGTTATTGCCGCCGAGTTGGATGCCGACGTGGAAGTTGCCAAGGCCGGCGCCCTGCTGCACGACTTGGGCAAGGCTATGGATCACAACGTCGAGGGCACCCACGCCCAGATCGGCGCTGATTTTGCCAAACGTTATGGGGTCAAAGATAAGATACTCAACGCCATCGCATCGCACCACCACGAAGTCGAGCAGGAAACTGTCGAAGCCGTCATCGTCGAAGCCGCTGATGCCATCTCTGGCGCACGTCCCGGCGCCCGGCGCGAGAGCCTGGAACAGTATCTCAAGCGCGTGCGCGCTTTAGAAGAGATCGCCAACACCTACGAAGGCGTCAAAGAGACCTACGCCCTGCAAGCCGGGCGCGAGGTACGCATCTTCGTCAAACCCGAAGACATCGACGACCTGGCCTCCATCAACCTGGCCCGCGACATCTCCAAACAGATCGAGGAGACCATGCAGTATCCGGGGCAGATCAAGGTAACGGTGATCCGCGAAACGAGGGCGACGGAGTACGCGAAGTAGTTTGGTAGTTGGGTAGTTTGAGAGACAGATGAAAATCCCCTCCTTGCCAGATTGGTGAGGAGGGGATTCTGTTTTGGGTGATTTCGGTCAGTAGATTTTCATTTTTGGTCAATTCACCCATACATCAAAAACGGATTTCCCCGCCGCTCATCCCCTACTGTGGTTTCTCCCATATGACCCGAGAGAATGCGCACGTCATCGGGCAGGGTAAGCACTTGCTCGCGGATGCTGGTGAGCAGGGTCTCGTGGCTCCCGCCGGGCAGATCGGTGCGGCCGATGCTCTGCTTGAAGATCACATCCCCACTGAAAAGCACCTTTTCAGCTTCGCAATAGAACATTACATGACCGGTTGTGTGGCCCGGCGCGTAGCGCACTTCGAACTGATTGCTACCCAAGGTCAGGGTTTGGCCGTGCTCCAAATCAATGGTCGGCTCGGGGCCGGGGTCTTCCAGGTTGAGGCCGAAGAACTGCGCGCCGCCTTTCATGCGCCATAATTGATAATCTTCAGGATGCAGGGCAACCATGGGCAGCGGGTCACATCCATCGGCAACACCCGCCGCGCCACCGAAGTGGTCGAAGTGAGCGTGGGTATACCACATGTGGGCGATGCGCCAATCTCTGTTTTGCGCTTCGGCTAAGATTTTGTGACCATCCCAGGCCGGGTCGATGACGGCGGCTTCATTGGTTTCAGGATCAGCGATCAGGTAGGCGTTGGTGAAGGCTGGCCCCAGGGTGAAGGTTACGATATCAAGCATAAGATTCCTATCAGGGTTATGATTTGGTTATTTCGCGTCCCTCGATACAATCTACTCGGGATGCTGGTTGAATTTGGCGAATAGCACAGCCGACTTGCCACTTGCCACTTGCCACTTGCACACCATTATACTCGCGCTTTGTCACTTGGAATCACCCCAGAAGCATGTTAAACTTTTGGTACACGGATGCCACAGATAAGCACGGATATATTTTAAATTTTTATCCATCCAATCCGTGTCGATCCGTGTCCCACAAAACCCAAACGGAGGCAATGAATGGCGAATTATCCCCCTGAACCCTTCCGCATCAAGATGGTAGAACCGATCAAGATGATCGACGCGCAGACGCGTGAAGCCGCGCTCAAGCGCGCTGGCTACAATGTCTTCAGCCTACGCGCCGAGGAGATCTTCATCGACCTGCTGACCGACTCCGGCACCGGCGCCATGAGCCATCACCAGTGGTCGGCAATGATCGAAGGTGACGAGTCTTACGCTGGAGCCAACTCCTATTTCAGACTTGCGGAAGCCATGGACGAGATCCTGGGCTTCCGCTTTTTTGTGCCTACACACCAGGGGCGCGCCGCTGAGAACATCCTCTGCGCGGTCATGCTGGGGGATGGCCAATATATCCCTTCCAATATGCACTTCGACACCACCGAAGGCAATATCCGCGCCCGCGGCGGCCGACCCACCAATCTGGTCATCGATGAAGCCTTCGATCCAGGAAACCGCCATCCTTTCAAGGGCAACATGGATATCGAGAAGCTGAAGGCCTTCATTGCCGAAGTCGGTGTAGAGAACATCCCCTTTGGTATGATCACCATCACCAACAACGCCGGAGGCGGGCAACCGGTCTCGATGGAGAATCTCAAAGCCGTGGCGGCTGTTTACAAGGAACATAGTATCCCCTTCTTCATCGACGCCTGCCGCTTCGCCGAGAACGCCTATTTCATCAAATTGCGCGAGCCGGGTTACGAGAACAAGACCACCTTAGAGATCGCCCAGGAAACATTCGCCCTGGCAGATGGCGCCACCATGAGCGCCAAGAAAGATGCCATCGTCAACATTGGCGGCTTTCTGGCCATGAACGACGAGGACTTGTTCCAGAAAGTCAAGAACGAGTTGATCCTGCGAGAGGGGTTCCCAACCTACGGCGGCCTGGCTGGTCGTGATCTCGATGCCATCGCCACCGGACTGCGCGAAGGCCTGGACGAGGATTACCTGGCTTATCGATTGGGCCAGACGGCCTATTTAGGCGAGAAACTACTCGAAATCGGCGTTCCAATCGTCGAACCCCCTGGAGGGCACGCCATCTACATCGATGCCGGAAGCCTGCTCCCTCACATCCCCCCCGCTGAATTCCCGGGACAGGCGTTGTCAATTCAACTGTATTTGGAAGGCGGCATCCGCGGCGTGGAACTCGGCTCGGTTGCCTTCGCCTACCCCGACCCGGATACCGGAGAGATGATCCATCCCAAGATGGAATTGATACGCCTGGCGTTGCCCCGGCGGGTATACACTCAGGCGCATATGGACTATATCGTCAAGACATTCAAAACGATATTAGCTCACAAAGACAAGATTCACGGCTATCGCATCATCTATGCCCCAGAGCTACTCCGCCATTTCACTGCCCAATTCGAACCCCTATAGAATCCACTACGGACACGAAAACCACTGTTATCATCTTAGTGTATCTTCGTGTCTTTAGTGGTTTAAAGAGAGAACCATGAAAAAAGAAAAACGCACCATCACCGCGGAGGATCTCTACAAATTTGAGCTGATTTCGATTCCGCGAATATCGCCCAATGGGGAGCATGTGATCTATGCCCAACAGCGAGTTGACCCTGCCACAGAAAAGAAATTCAGCAACCTTTGGATTGCGCCTACTAGTGAGGGAGATCCCTGGCAATTCACCTATGGGAACCAGGTCGACAACCTGCCCAAATGGTCACCTGATGGATTTCAGATCGCCTTCATCTCCAACCGAGGGGATGAGAAACAAGCCCAATTCTATTTGATCCCCTTCAAAGGTGGTGAAGCCCGTCCCCTCACTGAACTCAAGGGGGAGTTCGGGGCGTACCAGTGGTCTCCAGATGGCAGTAATATCGTCTTTCAATTCCGCAAAAAGGATGCAGAGGCCCTCGAACGAGAAGAAGACGATGCCAAAAAGAAGCTGGGTATTGTACAACGGCACTACGATCGCGCCTATTACAAGTTCGACGGCTATGGATTCTTGCCCCAGGAACGCTGGCATATATGGACGGTGGATGTTCAAAGCGGCCAGGCAACACAGCTTACCGATCACCCTGTATTCGACGAAATCGAACCTAATTGGTCGCCAGATGGAGAATGGATCGTCTTCCAATCTAACCGCAACGATGACCCCGACCTGACACGAGGGGAAAATGACCTGGTTGTGATCGCTGCCAATGGCACAGACCTACGGGTGATCAGCACACCAGGCCGAAATACCCAATTACCGAGCGTATCGCCTGACGGACAGTGGATCGCTTACTTCGCCAATCGAGATCGCAACCAATGGGGACAAAACGCTGATTTGTGGATCGTGCCTTTCGACGGGTCTACAAAAGCGAAGAATCTGACGCGAGAGCTAGATTTCAGCATCGAAGACGCCACCATCAACGATCTCAAATTCGGCGGTACCGCCCTAATTCCGCCAACCTGGTCCCCCGACAGCCAGACGATTTATTTTCAAGTTAGCAAACACGGGCGAGGCTTGTTGATGTCTATCGACACAGACGGGGAAAACCTACAAAGCGTGATCGATGAGCAAGGTGTCGCGGGCGGTTATCAATTCGACCGTCAACATAAAAAATTAGCATATTTCTTTGGGACGATGAAAGACCCTGGGCAAGTTTACGTGTGCAATCTTAAGGAGCAGGATTCGCGTCAGATCACCCAGACCAACGCATGGCTACAGGATGTGAATCTCGGCTCAGTGGAGGAGGTCTGGTTCAAGGGGCGCGACGATAACGACCTTCAGGGTTGGATTTTGAAACCCCCAGGCTTCGACTCTTCCCAGAAATATCCTTCCATTCTGGAAATCCATGGTGGACCGCTGGCACAGTATGGCGAATTCTTCATGCACGAATTCTATTACCTGACCGCACAAGGCTATGTGATCTACTTCAGCAATCCGCGCGGCGGACAGGGATATGGGGAAAAGCACGCCCAAGCCCTGTTTGGCAACTGGGGCGATGTCGACTACGCCGACCTGTTGCTTTGGGCAGATCATATGGTCTCCCAACCATACATTGATCCCCAACGCTTGGGCGTTACTGGCGGCAGCTATGGTGGGTACATGACACTTTGGATTATCGGTCATACGCATCAATTCAAGTCCGCAGTTGGACAGCGCGTGGTCAGCAATTGGGCCAACATGTGGGGTTCCAGCGACTTGAACTGGGTCTTTCAGGAATGGATTGGCAACAAACCACCCTGGGAAGATTTGGAAAATTTCTGGACACACTCCCCCATGGCGCATATCGGCAACGCCAAGACACCTACGCTGATCATCCACAGCGAGCACGACCACCGCTGCCCCATCGAGCAAGGCGAGCAGGCTTTTGTGGCTCTGAAGACCCTGGGCATCGACACCGAGATGGTACGCTTCCCCGGAGAACCCCATGGTCTCTCCCGCCAGGGTCGCACCGATAGGCGCGTCTCACGCCTGAACCACATCCTGCGTTGGATGGATAAATATTTGAAATAGCACCCAACTCGTGGAGACGCCCCGGCGGGGCGTCTCCACTACTATTTCCCCTCCAATTTTTTCAACTCCATAGTGATTTTCATCACTTCGCGCTTGACATGGGCGCAAATATTCGCTATGATATATGTTACCGGTCACGTGACCGGTAACATATCAAGGTTTCTCAGAGGCGAAACAGTTGGCCCGTTCCCGTGTTACCATCAGAGATGTAGCAAAACACGCTGGGGTTTCCCACCAGACTGTCTCGCGCGTGATCAACAACAGCGAACGCGTAACCGCTGAAACCAGAGAGCGCGTCAACACGGCCATCGCGGATCTAGGCTACCGCCCCAGCCGCCTGGCTCAAAGTCTGGTCACTCAAAAGACCCGTACAGTTGGATTAGTCGTTGCAGATATCACCAACCCCTTCTTCTTCGAGGTCGCGCGTGGCGTTCAGGATACCGCTCTCGAACGAGGCTACAATGTATTCGTCTGCAATACCGATGACAACCCTCTAGGCGAGAAAAATGTACTAAATTTGCTGGCCTCCCAGGAGGTAGATGGAGTCATCATGGCTACCGCCAGTTCCAGCGATGAAGAATTGCTGGCCTTCGCCGACAATTTCAAGCCTTTTGTGATCATCAACCGCGAGATCAATCATCCCAAAGCCAGCATCATTAATGTAGATATCTGCAAAGGTGCCAAACTTGCTATAAATCACCTGATCGAGCGAGGGCACACCCAGATTGGCATGCTATCCCACGCTGGACATGATCCGGATATGGTACGCCGTGTGATCGGCTATCGAGAAACCCTGAGCGTCCATGATATTACTCCCAGGGACGATTGGCTTGTGTTGGCTCCTCCTAATCTGATTGGCGGGTATGAGGCCACACAGGATCTACTCACCCAAAACCCCGATATTACAGCCATATTTACCTACAACGACCTGATGGCGATTGGCGCACTCCGCGGCTGCCACGATATGGGGCTGCGAGTTCCAGAAGATTGCGCCATCATCGGCTTCGATGATATCAAATTCTCTACCATGCAAATGCCATCCCTGAGCTCCATTCGTTATGATAAATATGGGATCGGCAAGACCGCCATGGTACGTCTTCTAGAAATTATCGAAGAACCCGAAGTGGCTTTCGAGCCCGTACATTTGGATGTCGAATTAATAATTCGGGAATCAACCTGATTTTTTTTAGTACTCATGTTACCGGTCACATCGCGATTATCATCGTGACTTCATTAGCCACAAGCTAAAAGTTTTGCTATCGCCTGAAAGGAGGTGGTGCCCCACAAAATAATACCTAATCTATTTCTTTCACTTTTTTGAACTATAAATTTTTCAACTATACTTGGAGAAGATCAAATGAAACACAAACGAATTTTATTGCTGCTATCCGTACTTCTGGTAGCCTCCCTGGTTTTCGGCACCGTTGGCATTGGAGCAGCTCAAGATGAAGAAATCGTTTTACGCTGGCGCACCCGCCCTGACAATCAGGAAGAAGCAGATGTGTATCAGGGTATCAGCGACAGCCTGGAGCTTGAAGGCATCACCCTGGAATACGAGCCCGGTGGTTCTGAAACCGCCAGCTACCAGGACGTGCTCAAGACCGAACTGGCTTCCGGCACCGCTCCAGACGTCTTCTGGATTCCCGGGACCGATGTGGCCGACTTTGCCACTCGTGGCCTGATCCTGGACATGCGTGAGATGGCTGATGCCACCGAAGGGTACGTTGACGCGGACTTCTACCCTGGACCCATGTTCCACCTGACTTTCAACCCAGAAACTGGCAACACTAGCGAGACCCTCTGGGGTCTACCCCGTGACGTTTCCACTTTCGCTCTTTACATCAACCTCGACCTGCTAGCCGAGGCTGGCGTCGATGATCCCCGCGAGCTCGAAGCTGCTGGTGAATGGACCTGGGAAGCCTTCCAGGAAGTTGCCGAAGCTGTTTCTGCCCTCGGCGATGATGTTCAGGGCTATGGCGGCTCAGCATGGTGGGGCCCTTATGGTGTCTGGATGAACGCGGCTGGCGGCGGCTTCTTCACCGAAGATCGCACCGCCTGCGCTCTCGATACGGACGAGTCCCTTGCTGGCATGCAATTTGCTCAGGATCTCTACGCTTCTGGCGCAGCGGTTCCTTACGGCGAAGACCCCGAACCTCCTTTCCGCTCTGGCAACCTGGGTATGTTCCAGAACGGCCGTTGGGCCACCCCTGGTATCCGCACCGTTGAATTCGAGTGGGATGTCGTGGGTCTGCCCACCGGGCCTGCCGAACACCCCGGCAACTGGCTCTTCTGGGGCGCGTACGTTGTCAATGCTGACACCCCCAACCCCGAAGCTGCTTGGCAACTGGTCCAGGCTCTGACCACCGCGGAAGTTCAGGGCACTGTTGCTGAACTCGGCGCCAATGTCCCCAGCCGCGTCAGCCAGGATGCCCTCGATGCTTTCCTAACCTTCACACCCCCCGCGAACAACCAGGCCTTTTTGGATGGCTTGGCCAATTCACCAACCGCTGAAGGTCCACTGTGGGCTGGCTCTTGGCCCGATTTCGTCAATGTGATGAACTCTGCCATCTCCTCACTGCTTACCAGTGAAACCACCGTTGAGGAATTCGGCGCTACCGTCTGTGACGAAGCCAACAAAGCCTTTCCCTAAACGATAGAACACTGAGGCTGGTGAGGGTTACTTCACCAGCCTTAACTCTATTTTATGGAAATCATGAGTCTTACTGAAACGTTGGAAGTATCCAGATTTGGGGGATATGGTGGGTGCGGAGCACCCACCATATCCCCCAAATCTGGAGTACATTATTAGAATTCCCAACGACTCAAAATCATAAATTTCAGGGTATAAACATGACTTCAATTCCTGGTGATATCCAAGATGCATCATTATCCGATCCAAATGGGATCGATAATGCCACAAATTTGTTCCTGCGAGTATTGAATTTCTGGCACATCGTCTTCGCAATCGGCGCATTGGTCGGTTCGGTGATGGTCTGGCAAATGGAGTCGAGCACAGCCAACTGGCTCAAAATCATCTTCAGCAGCGCCCTGGGTATTAGCGGAATCCTTAGTGCTGTTGCCGTTTTCTTCATTGCGCAGAAAAAACACCAGGGCAGGTTGATCTCTTTGATCATCAACTACTTGGGTTTCCTGGTGTGTTTCTTCGGCGGCCTGCATGTTGTCGGGGTTTTTACAGGAATCGACTCCTTGGGCGCGACTTTTGCAAAAGGTCTGCCCTATATCGGTATCGCCTTCATCGGCTATCTGATTGGCGCCTTCGGTGACCAGTACGAAGAAAACCAGCCCGATCTGGCCAAAAAGTTCAAGCAAGCCAGCAGGATCATCGGCCTGATCGGTGGGGTGCTATTCTTATTTGCGGTGGGCATCATTCCCGGGACGATAGCCTTGCTCTCGAGGTTCTCTGAACTTATCCCAATTATTCTCCTGATAGGATCTATTCTCTTTGCAGTGATGACCTGGCTGATGTGGCGAGAACCAACCCGCATGGCCATGAACGCCAAAGGCAAAGACCAAACCATGCTCGATGGCTATCTTTTCTTGTCGCCCAATTTCATCGGATTTCTATTCTTCTTTGCCGGACCGCTGCTTTTCTCGCTGTATATCAGTTTTACCGACTCGGATGCTTTTGGCAATGCCAAGTGGATTGGTCTAGCCAACTATCAAGAAATCTTCAATATCACCATCGCCCCCCTCGATTCACATGATCAACTAGCCAAGGAGGTCATCGATATCGAGGTCTTCGATGAACTCACACGCTTCGAATTCTTTGGCAGGAATTATGTCATCGGTGCGCAAGATCAGCTTTTCTGGATTTCGCTTGGGAATACGATCAAATTTGTAATTCTTGCCGTGCCATTGAGCGTTATCCCAGCCCTTCTGTTGGCAACTGTGTTGAACAGCAAATTGCCAGGGATGAAAATTTACCGGGCAATCTACTTCATCCCCAGCGTGGCCGCCGTGGTAGGTGTAGCCATGATCTGGCGCTGGCTGTACAACTCTACTGTCGGGTACTTGAACTATTTCATCACCAGCTTCATCGAATTCTTCAACTCCATCGCGGGCTCTCAACTGCTGACCGACCCCCAAATCGGATGGACATCTGATACCAAGGTGGCATTGTTAGCTGTAGCTATCATGGCGGCCTGGCAGTGGATGGGCTTCAATACCGTGCTCTTCCTGGCCGGGTTGCAAAATATCCCTGGTGTGCTCTATGAAGCGGCTACCGTCGATGGCGCTAACAACTGGCAGCAGTTCTGGAATGTGACCCTTCCCACCCTGGCACCGACAACCTTCTTCGTGCTCACGACGACCACCATCAATGCTATGCAGATCTTCGATCAAGTGTTCGTATTTACGAGACCCCCAGGTGGTCCGGGCACATCTACCACAACCATTGTGTTGTATCTCTACCGCCAGGGTTTCCAGAATTTCAGACAAGGGTATGCCTCTGCGCTGGCTTGGGTACTGTTTATTCTCATTTTCGGCTTGACTCTGTTCCAATACATGCGACAGCGCTCAAGTGATGAGGCCATATAGAGGAGATTTTCGATGACTACCTACCGAATTGGAATTTTCTTACGAAATCTGTTGCTCTATATCACGTTGACATTCTTTGCCTTTGCGATGCTCTTCCCCTTTCTCGTGATGCTCTTCACTTCGCTCAAAGAAGCCGGGGATACCTATCGCTTTCCACCAAAACTGCTACCTCGCGAACCCATCACGCTGAGCGTTGAAGGCTTCGACGAGCCATTGCCAGTCTACGAAGTCGACTACAATGGTTCCCAGGAAGAGTTTGTGCTCATTGAGAAGACAGTCAAAGTCGGCGAATTCGCCGCCCCCGATAACCTGGATGAGCTCTATATCCGCGAGCTGGATCTCGTGACCCCAACAGGTGGTGAGGAAAACCCCCAAACCGTCCTGTACGAGGGAGAAGAAGAAATCTTGTATGATATTGAGGTAAATAATAAAATCATCCCCATGCTGAGGTTGAATCGAACCGCATTGGGCCGGTTCGCTGACCCAAATGATCTCAGCAAAACCACGATGCAGAATGTCCGCCGCAGCCAGCCAGCCGAAAGGTTGACCTGGCATCCGGAAAACTACCAGGAAGTGATCAACCTGCAGGCCATGGACCGCGCCCTGACCAATACTGCCCTGGTAACGATCTTGGTTGTGCTTGGGCAATTGGTCACCTCGATCCTAGGGGGGTATGCATTTGCTCGCCTGAAATTCCCCGGGCGAGATGGTCTTTTCCTTGTGTATCTTGGTACAATCATGGTTCCCTTCGTCGTGGTCATCACCCCGCTCTATCAACTGATGATCTTGATCGGTTGGGTAGACCGTCTGGCTTCACTGATCATTCCATGGATATTCACTGCCTACGGCACATTCCTGATGCGGCAATTTTTCATCACCATTCCTGACGAAATTGAAGAGGCGGCTGTATTGGATGGCGCTTCGCGCCTGCAGATCTTGTGGCGGATATTCATCCCGGCCAGCACACCAGCTATTGCCACCCTGGCCACATTTACATTCTTGTACGCCTGGAACTCTTTCTTCTGGCCCCTGGTGGTCATCAACACAGGGAACGAAGCCAATCGTGTCCTTACACTGGCAGTAAGTGTCTTAGGAGGCCGAGCAGCCGATGCGCCAAATCTTGTGCTGGCTGGTGCTGCTATCGCGATCTTGCCACCAGTGATCATTTACATCTTTGGACAACGGTTCTTTGTCGAAAGTTCCGCGACAAGTGGATTGAAAGGTTAAGATTCCACGCGCCCTAAGATTTTTATCGGTAATTATTTATTCTTCGGCGGTCACAACTCCCGCCGAAGAATATTTCTAATACGCTGTATTGAGAGGCAATTCTATGAAGATGCAAGACGGCCAATTTATTGTCTACGGTAACAGACTCAACAAAAGGCAATCCCGCAAAGCCATCCAGTGGCGTAATATGCTCGCCAGAAAGTTCGATTACGACCCTGACGAAAAATACACCCTCTCATTAGTAGATAATCCCTTTGGTGGAGAAATTTTCGGATTGAAAGACATCTTGCGGCATGATCAAGGAGAGCAAATTGTAAAAGAGGGCTCCGTTGTGATCAGCACCATCCGCATGGGTTTTGGGCACTACCGCATCGCCATGGCTGGCGCCTCGGCAGCACGTGCCATGGGATTCACACCCTTATGGCTGGATTTATTATCGATCCCTGGCATCACGACGGATGTGATCAACTGGTGCAACACCTGGTACAGCCGCTTCTCTCGAATTTCTCAGCGCAGTGATTTCTTCAATAAGCACGTCTGGGAGTCAGTGACCACGGGAAACCGCACATTGCCAGGGCTGAACGCCATCTTAAACGCTTGGATCGTAGGTTGGCCGTGGCGCTTCTTGAAAACCAACGTCAAAGATTATAAGATGAGCGAGCTATTCAGAAATCTACACGAAGCTTTGCCACAGGATATCCCTGTGCTCACCTCACACATGTGGAATTGCATGGGCGCCGTCTCAGCCGGGATGACCAACGTGGTCGATATGATGTTCGACAACTGGCCGATGGCTTTCCAACTGACCGAGGGGGCCAAACACGGAGTGCAATCTCCTTCTGGCTACTACGGCTTTCGAGTAATGCGCGGCTTCGATGATAAGGGCAAGATCATGAATCCCGTCAATTCCGATGAACTGTATTATGTCGGTCATCATATCGATCATGAACTAGTAGAGAATATTGAAATCGATTGCGATGCCCGCCTGAAACGCATGGGGAACAATGAACCGCGCAGGTTCTTGATCACCATGGGGGGAGCTGGAGCACAGCGCGAACTCTTCAAAGCCATGATCGAGCATTGCATTCCTTTGATCAAACAGGAGAAAGTGACCTTATTTGTAAATCTCGGCGATCATAAGGATAACTGGCGATGGCTAGAAACTGAACTCGTTGATCATAAAGACCTCATACAAACGCACTTCTCCTGGGATAACACTCGCAATTTTGCAGATTCCATTCGTGAGGGAGCGGCAAACGGTCTGCATGTTTTCCTGTTCGATAATACTTTTCATGCCGTGTACGCCTCGAACTATTTGATGCGCGTGGTGGATGTCCTGATCACCAAGCCCAGCGAATTAGCCTTCTACCCCATTCCTAAGATCTTCAACGAACGCGTTGGCGGGCACGAGATGTGGGGTGCCATCCGAGGAGCTGAGTTAGGTGATGGCACCGTTGAAGTGCGCACCATCCCCGAAACGCTGCAAGCCATCGATCTGCTTACTCATGAAAATGACCTCCTGGAAATGTATTGCGGCTGCATCGTCAAGAACAAGAGCATCGGCATCTACGACGGCGCATACAAGTGTGTGGAGTTAGCCACGGGCAAGAAATTCAAACGAAAGTATAATCACGAATAATAACGAATTTTCCGAATGCCAATGGCACGCCCTTGGCGACACGAATAAACCATTTAAATTCGTGTCATTCGTGACTCTACTAAAAAAAGTACCAAGTTAGGAGGATCCGCCGGAATATATGGTGTGGTGGCTCCCTTGCTGTCTAAATGTTACATATGACAGCTTTAGATTGATTCGTGCAGTCGAC
>CAYWIC010000016.1:0-46620 GCA_964458115.1 uncultured Anaerolineales bacterium
AGGTTATCAACATCGACAATTTTTTGTCGATAGAAGTGCTGTTAGTGCCTAATCAATATTATGATAACCCCACGACGTCTCTCAGAGACTCGTAGAAAAGGAAACAGGGTGCGAACTCGCAAAATTGAGTTCGCACCCTGTTTATCTCCACCGTCTCAGGGTGGTCTACAAATCAAAATTTAGCAACAAGCGCATTCACATTAGACGACTTCGCTATTTGCTGATTCGATAACATTCAAGAACTGATCCAGAGTCGTGCGCAGCATGGGTTCGGGCATGGCGCCAACCTGGGTATGGACAACCTTACCACCAGCCACAAACAGCATCGTGGGGATGCCCTGGACATTGAACTTCATCGCCCATTCGGGATCCTCATCAGTGTTAACTTTGGCAATCACAACTTTTCCGGCGTACTCTTCAGCGAGTTTGTCCAGGATGGGTGCCACCATGCGACAGGGGCCACACCAGGGTGCCCAAAAGTCAACCACTACGGGTAATTCAGACTGCATCACAGTCTTCTCAAAAGCATCATCTGTTACATGAATAGGTTCAGTATGCATTTTAGCCTCCAATAGCTATTATTTCTCAATCTCGTACAATCCGGTCTAAATCTCTTCGCCGGGGGATAATATTCGATAGGTAGATTTTATTTCAGCGGTTTTGCCCAGCATTACGCTTGCAGAACAATATTTCTCTTCCGATAATTCAATCGCCTGCTCTACAGCTTTTTCGTTCAAACCCTCACCCCAGAGAATGTACTCGACTTCAATTTGGCCAAAAACCATGGGGTAGGTATCGACTCGTTTACCGCGTACATTGACCTTAAAGTCTTGCAAGGGCAGACGCGTCTTTTCCAGGATCATAGCCACATCATAACCTGTGCAGCCAGCCATCCCAACCAGAAGCAGTTCCATGGGGCCAATTCCAGGCTCGCCATCAATTTCACCCATTTGGACGCTGCCCCCCGCGGTGTTCTTACCAATAAAAGATGTGCCACCTTTCCATTCTGCGGTTACTTCTTTCCAATCAGCACTCATAGATTATTGTCTCCTTCAGGGATTTAGATGCAATTGAGCAGGTTTGGTTACATCGCAAAATCTGAAATCGCTAAGTTTATTTAGGAGCTACCTCGACGGTTCCTAGATAATCTCGGTGAGGGCACTCAATCGCCGTGGAAGTTGGCAGATATGGGAATTCCCAAAGACTCTTAGTGAGTATAGCATGACAACCAGGCAATGTCAGGTATAATCACCGGCATGAAATTTGACTTCGCATCTCAGCAGATGGGTGAATACAAAGTTGTAACTCCCGTTTTTGAAGGCCCCCTAGATCTGCTTCTCCAACTCATCGAACAAGCTGAACTGGATATCACCAAACTAGCTCTCGCCCAGGTTACCGATCAATATTTGGAGCACATCCAAAATATGCCCAACCAGGAGCCTGAGGAAGTATCCGCATTTTTGGTTATCGCCGCTAAGCTGTTACAGATAAAATCGGAAGCGTTACTCCCACGTCCCCCCTCACGAGAGGAAGGTGAAGAAGACCCAGGCGAAGCGCTTGCCAGACAACTGCTGGCATACAAGAAATTCAAAGAGATTGCAGATACGCTTGAACAACGCGAGAGTGACGGTCTGCGCTCGTATCTGCGCCTGGCAGCGCCCCCAAAAGTGCAAGAAAAGGTCGATTTCGGAGAATTCTCTCTGGAAGATCTTTTCTCCCTGGCTGAGGAAGTATTTTCCCAGATTGATGACCGCCCCGTGCTTGGAACCGTAGTATCCGTTCCACGGGTGACCATCCGCGAGAAAATCGATCACATCGTCCATACCCTACAGAACCAGCCACAAAGTTCTTTCAGCCAAATATTAGGAGAGCAGCGCACGCGCCTCGATATTGTCGTAACCTTCATTGCGATGCTTGAATTGATCAAACGTCACTTCGTACGCGCCTCGCAAGACAATCTCTTCAGCGAAATCACCCTCGAGCCGGCCAATGGCTGGGACGAGGAGGTCGATTTCGAGCTAGAATTCGGGGAGTGATCGCCGTAAGATCAAACACCTTGGGAAGCTCAATATATATAGAGTTATTGCAAAGCCCGAACTCAACGTTCGGGTATTTTTATTATGTAGCTATCGAGGAAACAAATGCCCAACCGTCTAGAAAATGAAAATTCTCCCTACTTGCTGCAGCATGCCGAAAACCCCGTAGATTGGTATCCCTGGGGAGAAGAAGCCCTACAGAAATCCCGCGCGGAAGCTAAACCCATCTTTTTGAGCGTGGGATATGCTGCCTGCCATTGGTGTCATGTCATGGAACACGAATCCTTTGAGGACCCAAGGACCGCGGCGATCATGAACGAGCATTTCGTCAACATCAAGGTCGACCGCGAAGAGCGCTCAGACCTTGACAACATTTACATGCAGGCTGTCGTGGCGATGACCGGGCAGGGTGGCTGGCCGATGAGCGTATTCTTAACCCCTGAAGGCCGGCCCTTCTATGGGGGCACCTATTTCCCGCCCGAACCGCGCTATCGTATGCCCTCGTTCAAAGACGTATTGCTCAGCGTCGAGAAAGTTTGGAGAGAAGACCGCCAGAAGATCCTGGATAGTGGTGAGAAGATCACCCAGCACTTACAGCAATCTGAAATCAGGCGCTGTTCTGGGGGCGAGATCGATCCCACTTTGCTCCAGGAAGCTGGCATGCGATTGGCCCAGTCCTATGATTGGAGAAATGGTGGGTGGGGACAAGCTCCCAAGTTCCCCCAGCCCATGGCTATTGAATTCTTGCTCAGACAGGCTACCCGTGGGGACCGCATGGCTTTGGACATGGCCAGCCATGCCCTCAAAGCCATGGCAAAGGGCGGCATGTATGATGTGGTCGGCGGCGGCTTCGCGCGCTATAGCGTCGACGACTATTGGTTGGTGCCGCACTTCGAGAAAATGCTCTACGATAATGCCCAACTTGCCCAGGTGTACCTGCATGCATACCTGATCACCAAAGACGAAGAATTCCGCCGAGTCTGTGAAGCCACCCTCGATTTCGTCCTGCGCGAGATGACCCACAGCCAGGGCGGATTCTATTCCAGCCTGGACGCTGACTCTGAGGGTGAAGAGGGCAAATTCTATGTGTGGACTCCGGATGAGATCCAGTCGGTGATCACAGATCCCCAAAAAGCTGCTCTGTTCTTAGCCGCCTATGGAGTTACCTCAGGTGGCAACTTCGAAGGACACACGGTCTTGCAGCGTGTGTTGGACGACGAGCAGATTGGTGAGGAGTTCGGCATTCCAAGCGAGCAAGTGCCTGCGGAATTGGCAGCGCTCCACACCAGCTTGTTGGAAAAACGCGCCGAGCGCATCCGACCAGGCACGGATGACAAAGTATTGGTTTCCTGGAATGGTTTAATGCTGACGGCTTTCGCGGAGGCAGGGCGCTATCTTGGGCGAGCGGATTACACCGCAGCGGCCATCCGCAACGCGGATTTCCTGCTAACAGCCCTGCGCCCCGGAGATCGGCTATTACGAAGTTGGCGTGAGGGGGTGGCGCGTTACAACGCCTATTTGGAAGATTATGCTGCACTTATTATTGGCTTGCTTTCCCTCTATCAGAGCGATCCAGACCCATGTTGGTTCAAAAGCACATACGAGCTGGCTGAGGAAATGATCGCTCACTTTACTGATCCCGAAGGTGGATTCTTCGACACTCGCGACGACCACGAAGCGTTGCTCTTCCGCCCTAAAGACATCCAGGACAACGCCGTCCCTTCGGGCAATGCATTAGCTGCCCTGGCCCTGCTGCAGTTGGCAGCATACGATCTCAATCTCGAATGGCGCGCCAAAGCAGAAGGTATGTTAGCTCAGATGGGAGACAATCTCGCTCGCTACCCTACAGGCTTCGGGCAGTGGTTGATCGCCGTGGATTTCGCCCTTGCTTCTGTGAACGAGGTTGCCATCCTCGGGGATCGAGAATCCGCTCAAACCCAGGCTATGGTAGATACCCTTTGGAAACAGTATCAACCCCATTTGGTAGCAGCCATCTCAGAACCAAACATAAACCTTGAAGTTCCCAGACACCTTCAAGGTTTCCCCAAATTATTAGAAAACCGCACTTTACTCAACGATCAACCCACAGCGTACGTCTGTCAGGGATTCGTTTGTCAGCAACCGGTCAACTCGCCAGAAGAGTTAGAAGATCAACTTCAAGCATAAACCCAATATTCATCGTCGTAGACGCTACCGAAAATAAGGGTATGCATGAGTGCCTAGCACTCATGCATACCCTTATTTTCGGACTTCTCTTTCCGTTTACATCAATATGGTCACAGGGCAGTGATCCGAACCGAGCACGTCATCATGGATGATGACATCCTGAACGCGCGACATCAGGCTCTCGCTGACCAAGAAATAATCCAAACGCCAACCGGTGTTGTTCTGGCGGGCATTACCCCAATTCGACCACCAGGTATATTGCTCTCGCTCTGGATAAAGTGCGCGAAAGGCGTCCACAAAGCCGTGCTCGAGATACTTATCCACCCAGGCGCGTTCCTCCGGCAAAAAGCCGGTGGATTTCCGGTTTTGGCGATGGTTCTTGAGATCGATCTCCTGGTGTGAGGTGTTGAAATCGCCGCAAATAATTACTTGTTTGCCATCTGCGTGCATGCTGTCGCAGAGATCCAATAGAAACTCGTAAAACTCCAACTTGAAGCCCACGCGGCTGTGATCGCGACCCCCATTCGGAAAATAAATATTGAAGAGCGTGAACTCATCATAGTGCGTTTGAATTACACGACCTTCGATATCGAAGTGCTCCTCACCCAGGCCTTTTTCCGAGTTCAGTGGCTCAACCTGGGAAAATGTGGCCACTCCACTGTATCCTGGTCGTTGAGCCGGATTCCACTCAGCATGTGCCTGTTCTAATTGAAGACGCTGGGCCTTGGTGAGCTGATCTGGGCGAGCACGAATTTCTTGCAAGCACAGCACATCGGGACCATAGGACTCCCACCATTCTGCAGCACCTTTCCGCAACGCGGCTCTCAATCCATTCACATTCCAGGTTGTGATTCTCAAGGCTCTTCTCTCCTTCTGATGATCTCAATAAATTGTACCCTACTCCATGGATGACCGAGGGGTCTCTGTGAGACGCCATGGAACTATCCAGATTGGGGGATAGTTCCATGGTAATTCCTAAGAAGCCAGCTGTCTTTCGTCCTCGGTCATATAAATCCATGGTATAACTTACCCAGCCAACTGGAAATCCGACGATTACACTATTTGACCTTCTGACTATCCGATCACACCTCATGCCCCAATTCGAATTCCACATCTCTCGCCAATCCAGAGACCAATACCAATTTTCGGAAACTCTCTTCTCCATAAGCGGTAACGTCATCTTTGCTAACTTCCACGCCGCGCGCACCTTCGCACAGAAAATGAACGACCAGCGGGATTTGATCCGTTACCCCGAACAAGCCGTCAAAGCGGGCCAGATCAACGCTATGGGCTTGATCGATGAAATGCTGCACTATATGGCGCGCCAGTATCGTTTGCAAGTCAGCCCTCAGGCGCTGGAAAAAGCCCTGGTATGGCTGGACGCTAAATTGGGCAAGGAAAAAGTTGATAAGACCTTACGCCGCTTCACCGATGAATTTCCACCACTTTCTGTCTACCTGGGGAAGTGCACCATCGATGAATACCTGTGGGGGCGAACCGATGGCTTGCTCAACCGCCAGATCGCCTTGGAAGAAATGCTCTTGCTCTGGCTGGCCAATGCCAATCCAGCTTTTACTCCATACCGGGAGCTCTTTGATGACAGCAATCTCGAAAAGCACACCATCTACCCAAAGATCATCGGGGAACTGCACGACTTCTTCGAGACTCAACCCGCCTATGGACCCGAGAATCAAACCCTGATCCAGCTTTTGAGAGCCCCAGCTTTGGCATCGCCGCACTCCCTCACCGCCCAATTGGAGTATCTGCGCGAGCATTGGGGGGTGATCCTCGGTGAATACTTGCAAAGACTATTGAAGAGCATTGATTTTGTCAAAGAAGAAGAGAAGCCCATCTTCATCGGAGTAGGCCCGGGACCCTCCCTGGTGCCAGAATACCCAATTTCGTCCGCAGATTACCCCGAAGAGGAACGTTTCAGTCCCGACAGCGATTGGATGCCGCGTCTGGTGTTGCTGGCGAAAAATGCCTATGTCTGGTTGGATCAATTAGCCAGGGAATATCACCGCGAAGTCCAGCGTCTCGATCAGGTTCCCGATGAGGAACTCGACAAATTAGCGAGGTGGGGCTTTAGCGGGTTATGGTTGATCGGTCTGTGGGAACGCAGTCCCGCCTCCCAGCGCATCAAACAGCTCTGTGGTAATCCCGATGCAGTCTCGTCTGCCTATTCACTTTTCGATTATGTGATTGCCAATGATCTCGGCGGTGAAGAGGCCTACCTGAATCTGCGCAGCCGGGCCTGGCAGCGCGGCATCCGTCTGGCCGCGGATATGGTGCCCAACCATGTAGGGATCTATTCCAAATGGGTTGTCGAGCATCCCGACTGGTTCGTCTCCCTGGATCATTCCCCCTTCCCAACTTACAGCTTCGATGGAGAAAATCTCTCCCATGATGAGCGTGTAGGTATCCATCTGGAAGACCACTATTACTCACGCAGCGATGCTGCCGTGGTGTTCAAACGCGTAGACCATTGGACTGGCGACACGAAATTCATCTACCACGGTAACGACGGCACAGCCATGCCCTGGAACGATACCGCTCAACTGAACTTTCTCAACCCCGAGGTGCGTGAAGCCGTCATCCAGACCATCTTACACGTGGCCCGCAAATTCCCCATCATCCGCTTTGATGCTGCCATGACTCTGGCCAAGAAACACTTTCAGCGCCTGTGGTTCCCTGAACCTGGCTCTGGGGGAGATATCCCTTCCCGGGCAGAATATGGAATTACGCGCCAAAAATTCGATGAAGCCATCCCAATAGAATTTTGGCGCGAGGTCGTTGACCGGGTCGCCCAAGAAATCCCGGACACACTGCTTTTGGCTGAGGCTTTCTGGATGATGGAAGGCTACTTCGTGCGCACCCTTGGGATGCACCGCGTCTACAACAGCGCCTTCATGAACATGCTGCGTGATGAGAAAAACATCGAATACCGCCAACTGATCAAGAACACCCTGGAATTCGATCCGCAAATTCTCAAGCGCTACGTCAACTTCATGAACAACCCCGACGAAGAGACTGCTATCGACCAATTTGGCAGCGATGACAAATATTTTGGCATCTGCACAATGATGGCTACCATGCCCGGCTTGCCAATGTTTGGCCATGGCCAGGTCGAAGGATATCATGAGAAATACGGCATGGAGTACCATCGCGCCTATTGGGAGGAATATCCCGACACGCACATGGTGACGCGGCACGAGCGCGAGATTTTTCCGATCTTCCATCGCCGCGGTCAGTTTGCAGAAGTCGACAGCTTCGCTCTGTATGATTTCTTCACTCCCCACGGTCAGGTGGATGAGAACGTCTTCGCGTACTCCAACCGAACGGGAGAGCAGCCATCGCTGGTGATCTATCACAATCGCTGGGCAGATACCCGCGGCTGGATCAATGCCTCCGCAGCATTCCGTGATAAAGCTAATGACAAACTGTTGCAAACCAATCTTGGTGCGGCTCTTGGATTGAAAGATCACAAAGACACCTTCACCATATTCAAGGATCAAATCAGCAGCCTGGAGTATATTCGCAGCAACCGCGATCTCCACGAGAATGGCCTTTACATTGAGCTTCGGGCTTATAAATATCATGTTTTCATCGATTTCCGTCAGGTTGATGACAACGAGTGGGGTCAGTACGCCCAACTGCACGAATATCTGAAAGGTCGCGGCGTGCCCAATATGGAAGAGGCCATGAAGGAAATCCTTCTACAACCTCTGCACTACCCCTTCCGTGAATTGGTCAACCGCAGCATGTTCGGGTGGTTGTTGGAGAACCGTTTTCACGTTGACACGTTCAAACGTTCGAATGTTAAAACCATTGTAGACGAGGTTGAACAAAAAATGATCCGGCTGATAGGGGAGATAGAAGGGATGATCGAGGCTGATGCAGATAAAGCTGCTCTGGCTGGAGAAATTTGTCTGAAATTAGAATCCACGTTAGGGTTGGCTCAGATCCCCAAGCAGATCCCTATGACCAAAGGGGTTGCTCTTGCCTCCGTTCTGGCCTGGCTCGATCCCTCCGAAGAGGATACTACATTTTGGGGGACTCTATTCGGCTGGCTGTTCACCCATAACCTGGGCAAAGTCTCCAATGTGGACGAATTCGCCGCAGTAGGGCGAAGTTGGCTCGATGATTGGCTATTAGCCAAGATCATCCAACAAACCCTGGAGGACCTGGAGCTTGAAACCAACACGGTAGATGAAGCTGTTGCAGGTATCAAGATTTTGGTAGCCCATCAGGATTGGAGCAAGTCAGTCCCATCAGGAACAGAACAGGCCTCGAAAATCCTACAAACCTGGCTGCGAGATGATGACGTGCAACGCTTCTTGCGCATCAATCGTTACCAGGGCATCCTGTGGTTCAACAAAGAAGCCTTCGATCAGCTTCTGCGATGGATGCTGGCGATTGATATTGTAATTATCATGAGTGATTCTGCCTTGAGCGAGAAGAAAAAGGCTAAAGGTATCCAAACCAGCTTTGAAGTGGTTGAAAAATTTGAAGCTGCTGCTGTCGAATCAGGATATCAGGTTGAGAAGTTGTTGGAGGCAGTCTAGATATGCTTTCCAGAAGCTAATCTTCTCGGAGAAGTTTAGTTTCTCAATTTTTTGATTATGCCTTCCCTTGCCGACAAGCTCAAATCCCTGGGAGTTGACCTGGGGGTAAAAGATCTCGCTCCAAAAGAGAGCCCAAGACGGGATGAATACCCCATTGAGGGGGTTCTAGCCGGGGAATGGCAAACGACACCCCACGGGGAAACCTTTGTAGTCGAAGCCCGCTACCAAACCGACTATCTGCAAGGAAAGGTACCTTTGAAGGGCGATTCTCCGCGAGAAATCATCGCAGCTTGGGCTAAAGAGCCTCAACTGGTTGATTTTGAATTGGAGCAATTCGTCTTCCTTGATACGGAAACCACAGGCCTAGCAGGCGGCACAGGGACGTACACCTTCATGATCGGGGCCGGGCGCTTCGAAGGCGATGAATTCCGGTTGGCGCAATTCTTCTTGCGCGATCCCGCCGAGGAAATCTCGCAATTGGCAGCCTTTGAAAAATTTGTGGCTCCATGCGAAGCTGTCGTCAGTTTTAACGGCAAATCCTTCGATATGCCCATGCTCAACAATCGTTTCATCATCAACAGCTGGCCCCCGCCGCTGAAAGATGCCCCTCACATCGACTTACTACACTTGGCGCGTCGGCTTTGGCGCGCCCGTCTGCCCAGCCGCGCTCTAGGCGACCTGGAGGCCAAAATCTTGGGCGCTACCCGTTCTCAACAAGATGTTCCCGGATGGATGGTAGCGGATCTTTACTTCGATTACCTGCACACAGGAGACGCCCGTCCTTTATTAGGAGTTTTCTATCACAACGAGATGGACGTAGTTTCCCTGGCTGCTTTGCTCAATCACATGTCCATGCTGCTTGCTGACCCAATGAATGGGAGCGTGGAATACGGTTTAGATTTGATCGCTATCGGCAAGCTCTACGCTGATCTGGGCTATCTGGATAAAGCCGCTGAGATCTACCACCGCGGCTTGACTCTCGATGATGTCCATCAAGACGCATATTGGAATGCCTTAAAGCAATTATCCTTTTTACACAAAAAACGCGCTGACATTGATGAAGCCATCAGGCTATGGGAGCAAGCCGCTGAGCACGGTCAGATCTATGCTCATGTAGAAATTGCAAAGATCTACGAACACAAACACCGTGATTTTGCCAAAGCCGAACGTTGGACAGAAGCCGCAATTGCAATCGTGTCAGCGCCTGAATACCCTGACCTCGAACGTGAACAATGGCTGCCTGAGCTGGACCACCGATTAGCGCGATTACAAAAACGAAAATCGAAAGAACAGGCCTCATCGGAGGAACCGCGCTCTTAGGATTTACGAATGACAGAAAATCATCACCTAAAGAACCCTCATCTCCCAGGCGACTCCTTCTATTGGGAGGCAGGACCTATTGGTGTTCTTCTGATCCATGGCTTTACCGCGACCTCTGCAGAAGTCCGCCCCCTGGCCGAGCGTCTGCATAGCAAAGGGTACACTGTTGCTGGGCCTCTACTTCCAGGACATCGAACATCACCCGCAGACGCCAACCGTTTTACATGGAAAGATTGGGTGGACACGTGCGAAAGCGCGTACCGAGAAATACACTCCCGCTGCGCTAGCGTTTTCGTTGGAGGAGAATCAGCTGGGGCCGTATTGGCACTCTACCTTGCCAGCCAACACCCCGAAATCAGCGGCATTCTGGCGTATGCGCCGGCAATGGATTTGTCGCTGACCTGGCGAGACCAACTCAAACTCCTAATCTTTGCTCCGTTTATCACGTCTGTACCCAAGGACCTCACGGAAGATGGCCTGCCCTGGCAAGGCTATTGGGAAAACCCCTTGAAGGGTACGATACAATTACAGCGTTTGGGCCGCAAAGTCTGGCGGCGGCTTCCCAAGATCCGGCGTCCCCTGCTGATCGTACAAGGGACTCTTGACCAACGCGTCCCCCCTGAAATTCCAGAAATGATCGCCGATCAGGTTCGCTCAACGGTCAAGGAAATCCATTGGATGGAAAAATCATCCCATATTGTCATGCTCGATCACGAACTCGATCAAGTTGCCAATGTCACCTTAAATTTTCTTGCGCGAACAAGTATTTAAAATTGGTCTCCGAGAAACACAATGGAACTATCCAGATTTAGGTATGAGTGGGGTGTTTCGCACCCCACTCATACCTAAATCTGGGGGATCACCCTGGCAATTCCTGGAGAACCTCTAAACAATCGCATCCGGAGGAATTATGCCTGACCATCAAGAAATCCAGTTCTACCTCGAAAAAAATCTACCCCAATACCTTGATCTGCTAAAAAGCATGGTCGAGATCAACAGCTTTACCGGCAATCCCGCAGGAGTCAACCAAGTTGCAGAACTTACTGCCGGAGCCTTCGCTCACCTGGGTTTTCAGGCTGAGCATATACAAGCCAAGAATCCCAATTTTGGCAAACACCTGGTCATGACCCATCCAGGGAAATCTGACATGCGAATTGGGCTGATCTCCCATTTGGATACCGTTTTCCCACCCGATGAAGAGATCGAAAACAATTTCCACTGGCGCGAGGAAGGAGACCGCATCTACGGTCCCGGCACCAACGATATCAAAGGAGGCACGGCAATCATCTTCATGGTCATGGATGCCTTGAAGACATTTGCCCCAAAGATTTTCGACCATGTAAATTGGGCCATCTTGATCAATGCCGCCGAGGAGAGGCTTTCAGATGATTTCGGCGAGTTGTGCATCGAAAAACTAGGCAAAGATGCCTTGGCAGCTCTGGTGTTCGAAGCTGGGGTGCGCGGCGACAACTTATTCCAAATAGTGACCGCTCGCAAAGGCCGGGCGACATACACGGTGACAACCGAGGGCAAAGGCGCTCATGCCGGCTCTAACCATCCAGAAGGCGCCAACGCCATTGTGCAAATGGCGAATACCATTCAGCAGATCGCTGCGCTCACAGACTACAAGAAACACTTGACATTCAACGTGGGCTCGGTAAAGGGTGGCAGCGTAGTCAATCGCGTCCCCCACTTGGCCGAGGCCAAAGTTGAAATGCGCACATTCGATCCCGAGGTGTTCGATTTTGGCGTACAGAGTATCCTGGCGTTACAGGATGAAGAGAAAATTTCCAACGCCAACGGAAATTTTGAATGCAAAGTCAGCATCGAATTGAATGATCAATCTGCCCCTTGGCCATCCAACCCAGGAACCGAGAACCTCTTTCATGTGTGGGAAGAAGCGGCTGTAGATTTAGGCGTATCCGTACATCGAGAAGAGCGTGGTGGCCTGAGTGATGGCAACAACCTGTGGCACACGATCCCCACCGTAGATGGGCTAGGCCCATACGGCGCAAACTCCCACTGCTCCGAGCACAACCCCGCTGAAGGCAAAAATCAAGAGTTCGCCAATCGCTCATCATTTGTGCCCAAGGCGCTGTTGAATACGATGGCAATTCTCAAACTTATTTATCAAGCAACAAATTGACCGCGGCCCGCGGACATCATTTTCTAGTCTCCAGCTTGCAGTCTAGTTCATTTAGAGAGGACTACCAATGACAAAATATATCGCCGCAATTGACCAGGGCACCACCAGCACCCGCTGTATGATCTTCAACCATTCCGGTGAGGTTGTCAGTGTAGATCAAAAAGAACACGAGCAAATCTTTCCACAGCCGGGTTGGGTTGAACATGACCCCCTGGAGATTTGGGAGCGCACCCAGGAGGTCGTTAGGGGCGCGATCGAGAATGCGGGCATAGCGCCCTCCCAAATCGGCGCAGTGGGGATCACCAATCAGCGTGAGACCACATTGGTTTGGGATCGACACACCGGGAAGCCTTATTACAATGCCATCGTATGGCAAGATACCCGCACCAAAGAAATCTGCGATGAACTGGCTAACACAGGGGGTCAAGACCGTTTCCGACCGCAAACCGGCTTGCCGCTGGCAACCTATTTCTCCGGGCCAAAGATCAAATGGATGCTAGACAATGTGGAGGGCTTGCGAGCCGCCGCTGAGCGTGGTGATGCCGTCTTTGGCAATATCGACACCTGGCTGATCTGGAACCTGACCGGCGCGCACGTTACAGATGTCACCAACGCCAGCCGCACACTGTTGATGAATTTAGAGACCCTGGATTGGGATGAGGAAATCCTGAGGATTTTGAACATCCCGAAATCGATGCTTCCAAAGATCGTCCCTTCCAGCGACCCTGAAACCTGGGGGGATACCGATCCCGAGGGCCCCTTCGGGGCGCCTATCCCCGTGTGCGGCAACTTGGGCGACCAACAAGCTGCCCTTGTCGGACAGACTTGCTTCAGCCCCGGTGAGGCCAAGAATACCTATGGCACGGGCTGCTTTATGCTGCTTAACACCGGGACAGAGATCATCCCTTCGAAAAGCGGTCTGCTCACAACGCTGGGGTACAAATTTGCCGACCGCCCAGCTGTCTACGCCTTGGAAGGTTCCATCGCCATCACCGGCGCGCTGGTGCAGTGGCTGCGAGATAATTTGGAGATCATCAAGAGCGCGCCTGAAATCGAAGAGCTGGCGAATACCGTCGATGACAATGGTGGCATCTATTTCGTGCCTGCATTTTCAGGTCTGTTTGCACCGTACTGGCGCTCGGATGCGCGCGGCGCTATCGTGGGAATGACACGCTATATCAACAAAGGCCATATCGCCCGCGCCACCCTGGAAGCCTCAGCCTACCAAACCCGCGAAGTGCTGGACGCCATGCAACACGACTCTGGCGTCGAGTTGCATGCGCTCAAGGTCGATGGTGGCATGGTAGCAAACGAATTGATGATGCAGTTCCAGGCTGATATTCTCGGAGTGCCAGTCGTGCGTCCCCAGGTTGCAGAGACAACGGCATTAGGCGCAGCCTACGCGGCGGGATTAGCTGTGGGTTTTTGGGATAACTCTGAAGACCTGCGGGCCAACTGGCAGGTGGACAAGACCTGGCAGCCAGAAATGGAGGCTGGAGAACGATCCACATTGTACAACGGTTGGAAAAAGGCAGTTACGAGGACATTCGATTGGGTAGAATAGCTCAAGAAGTAATAACAAGATGTGCTAGATTTTCTTTTCGACTGTCACTCTGAGCGTAGCGAAGAATCTGAAATGCTGAGAATTTAGATTCTTCGCCCCTTCGGGGCTCAGAATGACAAATTTTGACTAATTTTGCACACGCGTTATATAGCTAATTGCTGCCAGCAAATTAACCAACTTCACTCAACTTTAAACTTTGATCATCGGGAGCGTGAGCGCCATTTCTGGACCGCCCATCCTCCCGATAGTGATTCCCCCGACTGATGGGATTTTGCCGGGCTGCACGCGCTACGATCATCGCCGCCTGGACGCTGTTGCGCAGTCCGATCAAGCTGTCCGAAAGAAAGGTCCTGCGATAGAAATCCTCGATCTCCCGCCAAAGATGACGTAATTCTCGCAGGGCACGATTGAGGCGATATTCGCTGCGCACCAGGCCCACATAATGCCACATGATATTGCGGATGGTCTGCATATCCCCCTGCATTAAGGTGGGATCCGTGTCATAGATCAAATTCAAATCATCCCAGGGGGGAACATCGCTTTCACAGACAATATCCCTGGATATTTGATCCTGAATATTGCGTGCTGCCCGGTCGCCCCATACCAATCCTTCTAAAAGAGATGTGCTGGCCAGCCGGTTGGCGCCATGCACACCGGTGCAGGATACCTCGCCGACAGCATACAGCCCAGGGATGGTGCTCTGTCCCCAGGTATCCACCAATACTCCCCCGCAGAAATAATGCGCTGCAGGGACAACGGGAATCGGTCGTTCCGTAATATCGATATCCATTTCCAGGCAACGGGCATAGATCTGAGGGAAACGCTCTCGGATCGCCTTGGCCTTCATGCGAGAAGCGATATCCAATATCACATAAGGGTAGTCGTTTTCAAGCATCTCCCAATAGATGGCACGTGCCACCACATCGCGCGGCGCAAGATCTTTCCATTGGGGAGCATGCCGCTCCATGAACGGGTCTCCGGTGGGCGTCAGTAGAACACCCCCTTCGCCGCGCACCGCCTCACTGATCAAGAATTTCGTCGCTCCGGGCATGTGTAAAGCCGTCGGGTGGAATTGGACGTATTCGGCATTGACCACGCGCGCCCCCGCGCGATAAGCCATCGCCAATCCATCCCCACGCGCTCCAAGAGGATTGCTGGTATTCAAGAATATTTGTCCCAGTCCCCCTGTCGCCAAAATTGTATATTCAGCCACAACGGGCTTGACCTTACGAGTGCCCTGATCGAAAACATAAGCCCCATGGCAATGTAACGGCTCATAGACAGCCAGTGGATCAAGCGCATGATGGGGAAAAGTCAGCAGATCGACCGCGGTATGGCCGCTAAGGATTTCGACATTGGGCTGACGGTGTAATTCCTTAATAAGAGCTTGCATAATTGCCTGGCCTGTCATATCACCAACGTGCAAAATGCGGCGTTTGGAATGAGCCGCTTCCAGGCCATAGATCAGTTTATCGTCATCATCACTGTCGAATTCCACCCCAGCCTTTTCAATGAGTACTTCTTGGATCAGTTCTGGGCCTACTTGAGCCAGTACTTCGACCGCTTTTGGATTGCAGACCCCGTTTCCCGCTTTGAGAACATCCTCTACCAACAGAGCCGGGGAATCATCATAACTGCGGCCAACAATTCCCCCTTGCGCGTAAACCGAATTCGAATCAACCGGCTGCTCAGCGCGGGTGAGCACCGTAATTTGCCTCTGACGGTCCGTCGCCAGACGAAGCGCCGCAGTGGCACCAGCGATACCACTACCAATGATCAAAACATCTGTTTTCATAATCCATCTCTCGAAAAAATTCGAAAGCTATCTCCTAAAAGCTAACCAATTGCGATCATGCGCTCCACAGCCCGCGCAGCGCGCAGGCGAATATCTTCGGGAACCTCAATAACATACTGATTCTTCTGCAACGCCAACAGGGTTTCCTCCAAAGTGATCTCGTTCATATGTGGACAACGTACCCGGCACAGGCGTAACATATCTTTATCAGGGTTTGCCGCAGCGATATTATCGCCCATGGCACATTCAGTCAGCACCAAATATTGTGGGGCAACGGTCTCTTGGACATGCTGGATCATCGCCGTGGTGCTGGCGGAATAATCAGAAGCGGCGACAACTTCAGGGCTGCACTCTGGATGCGCCAGGATAATGACCTCGGGATACTCTGCGCGGATATCTTCGATATCTTGGACGGTGAATTGTTCGTGAACTTCGCAGCGCCCGTGCCAGCCGATCATCTGGTAATCTAAATTTGGGTCAGAACCCGATTTCATCTTCGAAGGAAAGATTATGTGTTTGCCCGTCTCTTTGGCAACGTTGCCAGCCAGATATTCATCCGGCAAAAAGATAACAGTATCAGAATCAAGAGATTCAACTACAGCCCTGGCATTTCCCGAAGTGCAGCACACATCACTTTCGGCTTTGACATCAGCATAAGTGTTAACATAGGTCACCACAGGAACGCCTGGAAATTGAGCCCGGAGGTTGCGGACGTCCTCAGCGGTGATACTGGAAGCCAATGAGCAGCCCGCCTTTTTGGCGGGCAGCAGCACAGTTTTCTCCGGATTGAGGATCTTGGCCGTCTCGGCCATGAAACGCACACCGCAGAAAACGATGATATCTTTATCGGTTTCGGCCGCGATGCGGCTCAGGCCCAAGGAATCGCCGACATGGTCCGGGATGGAGTGGAACAGCGCCGGTTCCATGTAATTATGCCCTAAGATCACGGCGTTTTTCTCCTGCTTGAGCTTATTGATCTCCCAGGCGATTTCAGCCTTGATATGAATCTCAGGCTCAGGCACCACGTTCCCTAATTTATCTTTCATTTCTTCTAGAAACTGGTCAAAGAACATTTCTAAAACTCCACATAGTAAAAGTATTAGGAGTTACGCACTTGAAGCGGATTGGGCTGGGAATCGGGGGGGGGGGCTTCGCCCCCACCCCCTATTCCCAGCCATTTTCTCGCTGAACTGCGTAAGTCCTTAGTATCTAATATGATAGTAGATATTGGATCTCTGGGAAACTCCGTGGAACTATCCAGATATAGGGGTGAGTTAGTGCGGAGCACCCACTCACCCCTATATCTGGGGGACCTCTATGAGATTCCTAAAGTCTCTTTAATATCTTGATAAGTTGAACTTCTATCCTTCTTACTTTTTTTCTTACCAGAGCACTAACTCTAATATGCATCTGCATAATAGGTGATTGCAGTCAACTAATCACTTCCTGCTAACCGCATACTCACGTCAAAAACCTGCACGGAGTGGGTCAGCGCACCCACGGAAATATAATCAACCCCCGTTTTGGCAATCGAGCGTACAGTCTTCAAGGAAACATTCCCAGAGGCTTCGAGCGGCACTCTACCAGCGCTCATCTCAACAGCTTTTCGCATCGAATCAATGGACATATTATCAAGCATGATGCGATCAATATCGAGGACTAAAGCTTCTGCCAATTCAGCCAGATCTTTCACTTCGACTTCAATGGGGTATTCACTACCATATTTTTGTCGCACGCTCTCAACCGCGGGAGTGATCCCACCTGCGCCGTCGATATGGTTGTCCTTGATCAACACCATGTCGTACAAACCCTGACGGTGGTTCTGGCCGCCACCAATACACACTGCGTATTTATCTAACCGCCGCCAACCAGGGGCAGTTTTTCGTGTATCAAGGATCACTGCCCTAGTACCAGCGACTGCATCTACGTATCTTCGAGTCAACGTAGCCACTCCGGAGATACGACCCAAAAAGTTAAGCGCCACGCGTTCGGCTGCCAACAAGGATTGACCAGCACCAGATACAGACACCAGAAAGTCGCCCTGCTCAACGGGCGATCCTTCCGCTTTATGAGTTACAAACGTGATGTTAGGGTCAACAAGCTTGAAAATGATTTCAGCCAAGTGCAATCCCGCTAATATTCCATTTGCCTTGGCAGATATTCTGCCATCGAGAATGTTATCGGATTTTATGGTAGCCAGGCTAGTAACATCACCATCTGAAAGCCTATCAACTGATACCTCGTTTTCAATATCCTGACATAAATCTTCGATCACACTCAACTTAATCAGAGTTAAAACATCAGTACTGCGTAGCTCATCAGGCATATTCTGTGCAACAGTAGAAATGCGCTGATCTAGGAATACTCTATCAAGTTTTTTATCTGCCAAAGGCTCAACTCCTTCAAATCTATAATCGCAGCAATTGTACTACTCAATGAGCCTGGAAGATTATATCAATTCGCGGTTTAATATTGGGTAATAGATCACATCACTCAAGGAAACGCAGTGGGACTTTCCAGAATTAGGGGTGCATGGGGTGCTTCGCACTCCATGCACCCCTAATTCTGGGGGTTCACCCCAGCATATCTTGGAGAACCTTCATCACTTCATAGGAATCGCTAAGAGACACCCCGACATTTCCTGGAGAACCTCATAAAATGACGATCTTCCCCACAGCCTCACGTCAGACCCTGGAAAACTAAAAATAGCAAATGGCAGCCTGGCAGATTAACGGATTTTCGATCATACTGCTTATCACAGCTTGTATGGCTGGGGCGGTCAGCTTCGTTGCCTGGAAACGCAGAACTACGCCTGGCAGTTTGATCCTGGCCCTTCTCATGCTGGCTGTAGCCGAATGGGCCTTCTCCAATGCTGTAGAATTTGCTGCGTTAAATATTCGCACAAAAATCCTTTGGGCCCAAATCGCCTACTTTGGAATTCACAGCATCCCACCCCTATTCCTGATCCTGGCCCTGAAATACAATCAAAAAACGGGATGGCTGACCATCCCCCGAATTTTCTTGGTTTGGCTGGTTCCACTAATCATCATTGGACTGGCAGTCACCAACAAATCCCATCACCTAGTTTGGACAGACTTCACGCCATCCCCTACCAATCCCTATATCCTGGTCTACAGTTATGGGCCCGCCTTTTGGATTGGGGCGGTCTATGATTACGCCCTGATCCTGATAGCATCCTGGAATATGGTTTGGGTTGCACAACGTCTCTCCAATTTATATCGCCGTCAGGTTGGCGCTATCACGATTGCTGCCTCTCTGCCTTGGATCGGGAACTTACTAACGATTACCAATAGAAACCCCTTCTCAGTGTACGGGTTTACTTCGATCACTTTCCTATTGATGGGTATCTTCATCGCCTGGAGCATGTATCGCCACCAATTATTCGATTACACACCGATGGCACGTGATAAACTAGTCGATCTACTTACGGAAGTCGTAATCTACATAAATCGGCAATTTCTCATTGGTCATCTCAACCCCGCAGCCAAGGCGCTGCTTGCCTCAGATCAACAAATCATTGGTAAACCAGCTCATCAGGTATTGGATAAGTGGCCCTATCTTGAATCTCTTTTTAAAAATATAAAGGCTTCGCCTTCTGAATTAAAGGTCATCCAAGATGAAGACGGTCGCTGGTATGATGTTCGAATTTCGCCATTGACTCAAAATGAAACTATCCAAGGTTGGTTACTTATCCTTCGAGATATCACCGATCAACGAGAATTGGAAGCCGCTTTGCAGGCCAGTGAAGAACTTTATCGTAATGTCACTGAGAAAGCTAATGATGGCATCGTGATTCTTCAAGATAATCTCATAAAGTATTGCAATCCTCAACTTGCGAGTATGCTGGGATACGATATAGACGATATTATTGGAGAACCGTTCATTCAATACATATCCCCCAGTCATGCTGAAGCAGTTCAAGAAAGATACAACCGCAGGATCTCTGGGGACCCTGAACCGTTTCGATACGAATCAGAGGTACAGCACGCATCTGGCAGACTTGTTCCTGTCGAATTCAATATTGGTTTGATGGAATTCAATGGCAGACCCGCAACATTGGCTATCATACGTGATAATACTGAAAAATCTCAAGCGCAAGAGGAGCTACTTGAATACGCCCGTCAGCAGAAACTCCTCAACGATATCACCCATGCTGCCATTCAGACTGTCGAATTGGATATTACGCTTCAAATTTTGGCTGATCGATTGGGAGAACTCTTCCATGCAGATGGTTGCTTTATCACCTTATGGGATCCAATTCGAGAAGAAACCATTCCGATGGCCGCATACGGCGCTCTAACGATGGATTACAAAGAAACCAAACCAGGTCGAAATGATCCCACTGTCACGCGTGCCGTTCTCGAACAAGAAAATCCAATCATCATCGAAGATGTATTTGACACTCCCCACATCCACCCTAAACACGCGGCCTTATTCCCCACGAAATCGATTCTGGGATTACCTTTGATTGCAAATGACCAGAAATTAGGAGCTGCTCTAATTGCTTTCTCTGAATATCACAGCTTCTCCAGGGAGGAAGTTAGCTTAGGCGAACAGGCCAGTCAGCAAGTAAGCCTGGCTGTGCTCAAAGCGCGTTTATTAGAAACAGCTCAACAACGCGCCACCGAAGCTGAAACCCTGCGGCAAGCTGGCACGGCTGTAGCAGCCACGCTGAAACTCGATGAAGCCATCGATGTGATTCTCGAACAACTTCATAGAGTCGTCCCGTATGACAGTGCCAGCGTGCAGCTTCTCAGAGACACTGAGATAGAAATTGTTGGTCAACATGGCTTTGATGAAGATCTCCAGGGAGTGCGCTTCCCTCTTTCGGATGAAAATCCCAATCGAATTGTTCTCGAAACTCGAAAACCCCAAATCATCAAAGATGCCCCCAAAGCATATGAAGCGTTCAAACATCCTCCACACAATCGGATTCGAGGCTGGATGGGTGTGCCCTTAATTGTGCAAGACCGGACTATTGGCATGATCGCTCTGGATAGCCACCAACCCGATCGTTTTACACCAGAACATGCCCGGCTTGCATCAGCTTTCGCAGTTCAGGTAGCGATTGCGCTGGATAATGCCCATCTATTCGAAGAAGCTTATCGCCTATCGATCATCGACCCGTTAACAGGGATCTACAATCGGCGTCATTTTATGGTTTTGGCGGAACAAGAATATCAGCGCTCGCTCCGTTACAAACGACCCCTTTCGATCATTTTGATGGACATCGACCACTTCAAGAGAGTGAACGATACCTATGGTCACTTGATCGGTGACCAGGTGCTGCGCGCGATTGCTATAAAAATCCAAGACCATCTTCGAGAGTCAGATTTCGTGGGCCGCTATGGTGGCGAAGAGTTCGTCATTCTGCTACCCGAAACTCCTAGTATTCTCATGCCACAAAGTGACGATGCCGTAGAATCCCACGAAAACTTTTCTGCCAAAGTTGTCGCCCAGCGGGTGTGCGATCTGATCAACAACGCCAACATCGAAACAGAAAAAGGGACGGTCTCAATCACAGCCAGTTTGGGTGTTGCAGGTCAAACCAAAGATTTCGCCGATATCGAAACATTGCTCGACCGCGCCGATACGGCCCTCTATATTGCCAAACAACGGGGGCGCAACCAAGTAGCTGAATGGACCGATTCCACATAAAGATTGGATGAATAAAAGAATTATAGAAACTGAAGTACTCGTCATCGGTGGTGGTGCCACCGGCACCGGGATTTTGCGCGACGCAGCCATGCGCGGTTTTGACACGATTCTCGTAGAAGCTCGAGATCTCACCCACGGCACCACGGGCCGCTTCCATGGATTGCTGCACAGTGGAGGGCGATACGTCGTTAAGGACTCTCAAGCAGCCAAGGAATGCATTGAAGAAAACCGTATCCTAAGGAAGATTATGCCTCGCTGCATCGAAGATGTAGGCGGCTTTTTCGTGGAAACTCCTTGGGATGAACCAGGCTATGCAGACTCCTTTTTAGCTGGTTGCCAAATTGCAGGGGTTCCAGTCGAGGAAGTGCCCATTGCGCAAATGCTCAATGAGGAACCCTTACTGAACCCACAGATCAGCCGCTGTTTCCGCGTTCCCGACGGTGCAGCTGATGCCTTCGCCGCAGCCCATGCCAATGTCGCCTCAGCCACAGAATATGGTGCCAAGGTATTCAATTATCACGAAGTCACAAGGCTATTGACCTCTGACCGCGGTCCGTCGTCTGCTGTCATAGGTGCGCACTGCCACGACGTAGTCAACGATCAACACATCACCATCCATGCCGACCTGGTGATCAACGCAGCCGGTGCCTGGGTGGGAAAGATCGGCGCGACCGCTGGCGTAGAGATTGCCATACGGCCGGGGAAAGGCACCATGATCGCTGTCAGTCAGCGCGTTGTAAATACCGTCATCAACCGCTGTAAAATGCCCTCCGATGGAGATATCCTCGTTCCTGCACATACGGTAGCCGTCATGGGCACCACCGATGAGCAGATCCCAGACCCCGATTCTTTCGGTATTGAACCCTGGGAAGTCCAGCTCATGCTCGATGAGGGAGAGAAGATCATCCCCGGCTTCAAAGAGATGCGAATGCTGCGCGCTTGGGCGGGTGTACGCCCCCTCTACCAGGAGACCAAAGCATCAGACTCGCGAGGTATCACTCGCTCCTTCGTGCTTCTAGACCATGAAGAGCGCGATGGAGTTTCTGGCTTGGTCACCATCACCAGCGGAAAATGGACCACCTATCGTAAGATGGCAGAGGCCACGGTTGATTTGGTATGTGAGAAGTTGGGAACCGATCGAGAGTGTAAAACACACTTGGAAGAATTGCCGGGCATGGTCACCGGTCACCGGTCAATGGTCAGCAAACACCACTACCTTGGAGAACGCCTAGACCACATCGAGAAAGATAAAGCCTTTGGCCAACTGATTTGCGAATGCGAATTAGCTACAAAAAATGATATTGAGCAAGCCATTCTCGAGGAGGATGCCAAAACCCTCGATGACATCCGGCGTGATGTCCGCCTGGGAATGGGACCTTGCCAGGGAGGCTTCTGCACCTCGCGAGCCGCCGGTATTTTGCATCAGCAAACAGCAAACCCTGATCTATGGGGAGTAGAAGATACCAACGTTTCGCTGCGCGATTTCCTGGAAGAGCGCTGGAAGGGCTTGCTGCCAGTTCTGTGGGGCAAACAGTTACACCAGGAACGCATGAATGAACTCATCTATATCAACGTTCTGAACGTAGACCACCTGCCTGGGCCCAAGGCTTCGCGATTAGCAGCGCAATCCTATACCCTCACCCCTACTTATCCCTCACACCTGCCCCCTTCCCAAAATAGGGAGAGCAGAAGGGTGGCGCCCGACAGGGCGGGGGGTAGGGGTGAGGGCACTATCATCATCGGCGCTGGTCTCGCGGGCCTCACTGCGGCCTGGCAGGCTTCACGAAAAGGCATCCCAACGAAAGTGGTTACCAAAGGCTGGGGAGCTACACACTGGGCATCTGGTTGCATCGACGTACTCGGCTATCACCCCATTAGCGCTCAAGAACCGCTTCCAAATCCACTCGCTGGAATCCAAAAATTAGTCACGGAAAACCCTGCACACCCCTTCGCTCAAATTGGAGTAGAGCATCTTACCCAGGCCTTGGCCGCTTTCCAATCGCTATGCCAGAAATCAGGATACCCCTTACACGGCTCATTGGAGCAGAACTGGCTGCTGCCGACCGCGGTCGGTGCCGCCAGGCCGACATGTCTAGCCCCTGAAACAATGCTCTCAGGCGATCTGATGTCTGATGACCCAATGTTGCTGGTCGGTTTCGGTGGCTATCATGATTTCTACCCCCACTACGCGGCTGCCAACCTGGAGGCTCAGGGATTCATCGCAAGTGCGGTGAACATCGATCTCCCCAGCCTGCGATCACGTCGTCGGGTGGATTCGATGATCCTGGCGCATTTATTCGATCAGGAAGATTTCCGCGCGGAGGTCGTTGAAGCCATTACGCCTCATCTTCGCGAACAAGCCCGAATTGGACTGCCAGCTGTCCTTGGCTTGAACAACTCTTTCGAAGTGCAAAGGGATTTGGAATCCCGCCTGGGGCGAAAAGTATTCGAAATGCCCGGCTTGCCCCCATCAATTCCTGGGATCAGGCTGCACAATCTATTGGTGAGTGAAATTCAAAATCAGGGTGGGCGCGTCGAGAATGGCATGGAAGTTCTGGCATTCAATGCGGAACCGGATACAGAGAGCTCAACAATCACAGCGATCTGGACGGAAGCTGCGGCACGCCGTACCCCCCACAGAGCCCAACAATTCATTCTGGCCACGGGCGGCTTCCTCGGCGACGGATTCAAGGTATACTATAATGACTATGCGCAGGAAAAGATCTTCGATCTTGTACTTGATGAGACTCTACATCAACGTGATTGGTTCCAACCGAGTTTCTTCCCAAAGGAAGGCCAGCCCCTCTTCAAAGCAGGCATTCGGGTCAACGAAGATTTCAGACCCATCGATCAAAATGACAAGATCATTTTTGAAAATCTTGCTGTGATCGGGGCTTGCTTGGGCAGTAGCGATCTCATATGGGAGCGATCTCTGGAGGGGGTCGCACTAGCAAGCGGATATTTGGCCGGAATGCGGGAGGCTGGCCAATGACATCTCATCAGCATCCCCCGCTCCTGATTCCCGAACTCAGCCTGGATCAGTGCATCAAGTGCAACATCTGCGTCTCTGCTTGCCCCGTAGCCGCAGTGGAGGATCATTTCCCTGGACCGAAATACACCGGACCGCAAGCTTCACGATTCCGCCAATCTATACAACCTACGCCGGATCATTCAGTAGATTATTGCAGCGGCTGCCGTGTTTGTAATATGGCCTGCCCCAATGGGGTCAAGATCGCCGAAATGAACGCTCGCGCCCGTCACGATATCGTTTCTCA
This sequence comes from uncultured Anaerolineales bacterium, assembly GCA_964458115.1. Taxonomy (GTDB): domain Bacteria; phylum Chloroflexota; class Anaerolineae; order Anaerolineales; family UBA11858; genus NIOZ-UU35. The sequence continues at coordinate 24,547 of CAYWIC010000016.1, forward strand.
GGGCAAGGTCCCATGGGTCCAGAGATTGCGCAACAACTTGATCGCCCGTACGGAATTACTGGGGAATCTCGCCCAGCCCATTGCGCCTCTATCGAATATCTTGTTGAGCAACCCCCTGATACGTGGCATTACCGAAGCAACCTTGGGTATCGCCAAAGAGGCTTATTTCCCACCCTTTGCACGTCAAAGGTTATCGCGTTGGTGGAAACGGTATCAAGCCTCTAAAGATTTTCGAAAATCTTCAGGGTCTCAAAAGAAGGTTGTTTTCTTCCACGGTTGTGCAACAGAGTACTACGAACCCCGTGTGGGGCGAGCTGCCATTCACATCCTGGAGGCTAATGGGTTCGAGGTGATCATCCCGCCGCAAAATTGCTGCGGCTTGCCTCTGCTATCGAACGGCGAATTCGCCGCAGCCCGGCGCTTCCACGAGAACAACGTTCACCATCTGGTTCCCTATGCGCGTGAGGGCATCCCCATTGTAGGTACATCGACAAGCTGCACATTGACGCTCAAAGAAGAAGCCCCCGAGCTGCTCGATATGCACGACGAAGAATCTCGCCTGGTAGCCGAAAACACCTACGATTTCAACGAATTCCTGCTGCAACTCCTGGTCGCAGGTGAATTGAATATCGATGCGTTGGGTCCGATTCCATTGAGACTGGCTTACCACCAACCCTGCCAATACCGCGCTCACCGCATTGGCAGCCCCGCCCTTGAGATCATGCAACTGATCCCAGAATTAGCGATCATCGAGGGTCATGCCGACTGCTGCGGCATCGCGGGAACCTACGGCTACAAAAAAGAGAAATACGGCATTAGCATGGCGGTCGGGCAGCCGCTCTTCGATTTCATCCTGGAGGTCAGCGGACCGGTGGCGGTCTGCGACAGCGAGACGTGTCGCTGGCAAATCACCCATGGTACGGGCACACCCAGCATCCACCCGGTAGAGCTGCTCGCGGCTTCATACGGGTATGAGCCCGAAGGCGCATTCGCGGAGGTGCTCCAACCTCACGAGCAAACAACCTGATGTGCAATTGCAATATTCTGTCTGTCATTCTGAGCCCCGAGGGGCGAAGAATCTCTTCGATCAATATTCAAGATCCTTGGTAGCTAATACGGGAACAAACTCTTTTCTTGGGGAATCAGAATGTAAGAAACGTTTGCGCCTGGCAATCTAAGTGTGTGATGCTCAAAATGAGGTAGGCATGCAAAAATCAATTCAAACACATTTCACTCAACAACCTGAAATCGAGGCGGGACTCTCAGATCTGACAAAAAATGAAATTGTCGCTCGCATTTGGCAACATGACCATTCGGTCTGGAAACCTGATCCGGAGGAAATCACCAATCGTCTTGGCTGGCTGCACATTATCCCCAAGATGCAAAATGAAACCTCGCGGATGAGTGCTCTACGCCGGGACCTGCTCCAAGAGGGATTCAGTGATGTATTGTTGCTGGGTATGGGTGGATCCAGCTTAGCCCCCGAGGTTTTCAGCCACACCTTCAAGAATGTAGAAGGCTTGAAGGTATCTGTGTTAGATAGCACCGATCCCGGCGCGGTACTTGCCGCCGAGAAAAGGCTTGATCTCTCAAAAGCTATTTTCATCGTAGCCACAAAATCTGGTGGAACAGTGGAAACCCTGTCCTTCTTCAAATATTTCTACAACCAGGTTGAAAAACTTGTGGGTGTTGCAGATGCTGGATCACATTTCATCGCCATAACTGACCCAGGCAGCAAACTCGTCGATCTAGGAGGACGCTACAATTTCAGAGAGATTTTCATCAACGATCCCAATATCGGGGGGCGCTTTTCGGCGCTGTCGTTCTTTGGGTTGCTTCCTGCAGCCCTGATCGGAATCGATATCACCAACCTTTTGCAGAGCGCCCAAGCGATGGCCGATCAATGCAGACCGCAGATTCCTATCTCCGAGAATCCTGGTGCAGTTCTGGGGACCATCCTTGGTCAACTAGCAAGAAAAGGAAAAGACAAAGTCACCCTCGTGGCCTCCCCCGCAATTGCCGATTTTCCCAATTGGGTCGAGCAGCTCATCGCTGAAAGTACGGGAAAAGAAGGTGTAGGGATTCTCCCCATTGTCGGCGAAGACCTGGGAAAGCCAGATCGCTATGGTGATGACCGCGTCTTCGTGTACATCCATGTTGGTGGGGACACGACTCATGCTGCTGATCTAAAAACCCTCGAGGATGCGGGGCATCCAGTGCTCAACCTGGAATTGGACGACGTTTATGCTTTGGGTGGGCAGTGCTTTGTTTGGGAGTTTGCCACCGCGATCGCTAGCCATTTCTTGAAGGTCAATCCCTTTGACCAGCCCAACGTCGAGAGCGCCAAGGTCTTAGCCCGTCAAATGGTGGCGACCTATGCAGAGACGGGCGCGCTCCCCAAAGGGGAGTCAGATGAACCCATTCCAGATACACTGGCGGAATTCCTGGCATCAGTCAAAACGGGGGATTATATCGCCTTCCAGGCCTACGTGCAGCCAACCCTCGAATTCGAGGCCGCGATTCAGGCACTCCGCTTGGAGACACGCGATCGTTATAAAGTGGCGACCACCCTTGGGTTTGGCCCGCGCTTCCTGCACTCGACCGGACAACTCCACAAAGGGGATTCTGGCAACGGGCTGTTCGTCCAATTCACATCCCAAACATCTCAGGATATCGACATCCCGGATGAAGCTGGCCGACCAGATTCTGCAATGTCCTTCGGAACGCTGAAAATGTCCCAGGCCTTGGGAGACGCCCAAGCCCTGCGTGAGGCTGGCCGGCGAGTGATCAATTTTCCGCTAGGTGAAAATCCTGAAGCGGATATTCATAAAATGATTCTGCGGTGATTGTCGATTATCGGTTTATGCTAATATAAACTTTTTAGCCTCAATGTGTTGTACTGGGCTGTCAGTCTGAGGAGCGAAGGAAGCGAAGTAATTGAAGCGACGAAGAATCCTTCTCGTTTCGTGATTAAAATAAAAGATTCTTCGCTCTCGCTTTCTGCGGTCGCTCAGTGACAATTTTAGGACTTACGCAGTTCAGCGAGAAAATGGCTGGGAATCGGGGGGGGGGGCTACGCCCCCACCCCCTATTCCCAGCCAAATACACCTCAAGTGCGTAACTCCTGAATTTAATGTGCTCCACAGTTTAATATTGAGATGCCACTGGAGAAGCGCGAGTATATTATGTTCAATTTCGAGCAAAAAGTTTCTGTGATAACCGGTGCTTCAGGAAACTTGGGGGCGGCGAGTGCGCGCGCCTTCTATGGATCGGGAGCAAATCTGGTGTTGTTCGACCGAAAACCAGATCGCATTCCTGAATTGATCCCCGAACTGACTAATTCACCCAACCGTTACCTGATCGCCAACGTAGATATGACGGACCCGCAATCGGTCCAGGGAGCTGTCGCTGCGGCTGTCGATAGATATGGACGCATCGATGTGCTGGTCAACACTGTTGGCGGCTATCGGGCCGGCACTCCAGTGCATGAGACTCCCTTGGAGACCTGGGACGATATGATGACCTTGAATGCCCGCACAGCCTTCATTGCCTGCCAGGCGGTTATCCCGCATATGTTGCAAAACCGAACAGGAAAGATCATCAATATTGGCGCCCGGCCGGGATTGCAAGGACGAAAGAACATGGCCACCTACAGCGCTTCCAAGAGCGCTGTGATGCGATTGACCGAGAGTCTGGCCGCGGAATTAAAGGGAGACAATATCAACGTAAACAGCATTCTGCCCGGCACCATCGATACACTCCAAAACCGCCAAGATATGCCTAAAGCTGATTACAACAAATGGGTCACACCAGAAGCAATCGCCGAGGTTATTCTCTTCCTAGCATCAGAGGCAGGTGACCCCATCAGTGGCGCCGCGATTCCGGTCTACGGGAAATCATAATGATCAATTATCCAACATCCATTGTCATTTTTGGGGCATCCGGAGATCTGACGCGCAGGAAGCTGATCCCCGCGCTGTACAATCTGTATCGCAAGGGACGCCTGCCGGAGCAAACTCAGATCATCGGCTTTGCTCGCCGCCCTTACGACGACCAGATATTCCGGGAACAGATGCTCGCAGGTCTGCAATCGTTCAGCAAAGCTACCTACGATGCTACATTGTGGGCTGAATTTGCGCCCAAGATTACCTACTTCCAGGGAAACCTGACCGAACCTGAGGATTTCACGAATCTTAAATCCTATCTTGCAGAGCTTGAAACTGCGCCTTCGAACCGCCTCTATTACCTGGCAACAGCACCTGAGTTTTTCGAACCTGCCATCGAATATCTAGGTGCAGCTGGCCTGGCTCAAGAAGATCTTGAAGACGCTGCTCCCTGGAAGCACATCGTCATCGAGAAACCTTTCGGACACGACCTGCCTTCCGCGCAAAAGCTGAACCAGTTCGTCCATACCGTCTTCGACGAGCACCAAATCTATCGCATCGATCACTATCTTGGCAAGGAAACCGCTCAGAATATCTTGTTCTTCCGCTTTGCCAACACCATCTTTGAGCCGGTCTGGAACCGACGCTACGTGGATAATATCCAAATCACGGTTGCCGAGAGCGTGGATGTCGGCCACCGCGCCGGATACTACGACGGCGCTGGGGTGCTGCGGGATATGTTCCAAAATCACCTGATGCAATTGCTAGCGTTGGTTGCCATGGAACCTCCGGCCTCTTTCGACGCGGACCCCGTGCGCAATGAAAAAGCCAAACTGCTCTCCGCAGTGCGGCCTATCGAGCTATCTGATACAGTCGCTGCACAATATATCGGCTACTGCGACGCCGAGGGTGTTGCCCATAATTCACGAACCCCCACCTACGCCGCCTTGAAACTGAACATCGATAACTGGCGCTGGAAAGGCGTGCCCTTCTATCTGCGCTCTGGCAAAGCCATGCCCCGCAAGACCACCGAGATCATCATCGAATTCCAGAAGCCGCCCCATCTGATGTTTGGCCTCAGCAATGCCAGCGATTTCTCTCCCAATATCCTCTCGCTGTGCATCCAACCCGATGAAGGCATCCACCTGACATTCCAGGCCAAGACTCCCGGCTCTGATCAGGATATGCGCTCTGTCGATATGGAGTTCCATTACCAGTCGGCCTTCGAGGGGGAACTGCTCCCCGATGCCTACGAACGATTACTGCAAGAAGCCATCGAAGCTGATGCTTCGCTATTTACGCGCAGTGATAGCATCGAAGCCGCCTGGCGCTTGATCGATCCAGTCATCCGCGGCTGGGACGATGCTGAATCTGGCGAATTAGATGTTTACGATCCCGACAGTTGGGGGCCTCCCGAAGCAGACGGACTGCTCGCTCGGGATGGGCGCATCTGGCGTGTGGGCTGTGGATGTCATGACCACGCAGGGGTCAGTTTGCAGGTATAATGCACATCCATGGCGATCATCCAGACCTACCCTACATCCGATGAACTGGCACGCGCCGCAGCAGAACATTTTGCAGAGCTCGCCCGAGAAGCCATCGCTGATCATGGCCACTTCTCTGTTGCATTAGCAGGGGGTTCGACTCCGCGCGCCACCTATAAGATTCTAGCGACCATCGAATACGCCCAAAAAATCAACTGGGAGCGGGTGCATGTCTTTTGGAGCGACGAACGCCTAGTTCCCCCTGAGCACGAAGATAGTAATTTCCGCATGGCTTTAGATGCCCTGCTCAACATTGCTCCAATCCCCCCAGGTAACATCCATCGCATTCTTGGCGAAGCTAAACCACAGGAAGCTGCCAGAACTTACCAGGAAAGCATCCGGGGATTTTTCAACCCGCGCTCACCAAGTTTTGATTTGATCCTCTTAGGGATGGGCGATGATGGTCATACGGCGTCGATTTTCCCTGGCACCATGGCAGTCTATGAAGATAGCCTGCATGTGATGGCCCACTTTGTGGAAAAACTCGAAGCCTGGCGGGTTACCTTTACTCCACGTCTAATCAACACTGCCGAAAATGTCACAATTCTGGTTTCAGGCGAGCGCAAAGCCCGCCGATTGCGTCAAGTGCTGGTGGGACCGTACCAGCCCGAGGTATTGCCCGCACAGATGGTACGCCCCTCTGGTGGTCGGTTACGCTGGCTGATCGACGAAGCCGCAGCCTTACATCTTTAGCAAGGATTATCCATGAAAGCGAAACTCCTCACACAACCTGTTGGTCCCTGGCCCATGAACACGTATGTGGTAGTCTGTGAAGATACCAACACCAGCGCCATCATTGATCCGGGCTCTGATCCCGAAAAGATTTTGGCGTTAACTGAGGGAACGCAGGTCGATAAGATCCTGCTGACTCACGGGCATTTCGACCATGTCCAAGCCCTCGCTCAAGTCAAAGAATCAACAGATGCACCCGTTTACCTGAACCCAAAGGATGCCGAGGAATTTGACGTAGCCTTCGATGTCGCCCTTCAGGGTGATGACCAGATCCCCGTGGGCAATCTCGTCCTGAGGGCCATCCACACCCCAGGGCATACCCCCGGGCAGACTTGCTTCGATCTGGGTGATGGCCGCATCATTGTTGGTGATACTGTATTCGTTGGTGGTCCTGGCAAAACCTGGTCACCTGCTGACTTCGCAACCACCATGAAAACCATGCAGGAGATCGTCTTCACCTGGCCAGATGAGACTCAATTTTTCCCCGGCCATGGCCCCAGCGGCACCATCGGCCAAGAGCGCCCTGCTTTCGAAGCCTTCGTCGCCCGCGGCTGGTCCGATGACGTACAGGGCGATGTGACCTGGAAATAGATTGGTTTTCGTCGTTCATTTGTGGTTAATTTGAATGTCTTTGAATATTGATATAATTTGTCCGATAAAAGAGATTCAATACATAATCATCGCAGCAATCACTTACAATAATGCACCAGACTTCCGAAGTTTGCCTTGATAATTTCTAGATTTCTGGCTTGCTAAAACATCGGAAGTCTTGGTAACAGAATATTCAAGTTCTAATTTTCACAATATGCAGAAAAAACCATTTTTACTCGTATTCATCCTCACACTCGTCTTGCTTGGGATGAGCATACATCCCGCCTTGGCGGATGAAAACAGCCCACCCGATGACGGGGCGGAAATCTGTTTGCCAGGCGTTTACCTCAATACCATCAACGACTGTCTGGCATCGGGGCCAGCGCAATATCTTACCGAACTGGCTCAATCCGGCATCACCTTCCCAACCGAGCCTTTCCCCATTCAATACCCAGATTTCAGCCTGACCTACGTCGTGCACCAATATGCGCAAGTGCGTACGCCACAAGCCCCTGTTTATGGTTCCTTGCCAGAAGCGATGACGTACGATGACAAAACTGCCATCCGGCGGATTGACTCTCCCTTTAGTTTTATCTCGTATTATCAGGATACAGTCGTAGACGGGGCGCGCTTCTATGAAATCGAAAACGGCAATTGGATGACAGCCATCGATGTCAGCCGTGTCACACCTCCAAGATTCCAGGGTCTGAACTTCACCAGTACACCCAGTCAAACCTTTGGGTGGGTACTAAGCTACCTAAGCCAAACCAGCGGCTACGTCGAAACCAAACACACTCCTAGCCTTCAATCCGAAGATTACACAGAGATTTATTATGAAAACCATGAGCTTGTCTGGGTCTATGATACAGTTGAAGCAGATGGCATCGAATGGTATATGATCGGCCCAGACGAATGGGTACCCCAGAATGTGATCGCCCGAGTGATCCCCAATACCACCCCGCCCGATGGGGTGACTGGAGACCGCTGGATCGAGGTCAACCTCTTTGAACAGACCATTGCTGTCTATGAAGGGTACGAACTTGTTTTTGCCACCATCATCGCCAGCGGTCTCGATCCTTTTTGGACGCAGCCCGGACTCTTCCAAATCTACGAGAAACTCGAAAGCACACCCATGCGCGGCTCCTTCGAAGCTGATCGATCAGACGCCTACTACCTCGAAGACGTGCCCTGGACAATGTATTTCGATCAAGCCCGCGCCTTGCACGGCGCATACTGGCGTGCCAATCTGGGATTTCCACAATCCCATGGCTGCGTCAATCTCTCCGTGGGCGATGCGCGCTGGCTCTTCGATTGGGCAAATCTGGGAGATTGGGTCTACGTATGGGATCCGTCTGGAAAAACCCCTAATGATCCAGAATATTATGGGGCTGGGGGCGCATAAATTTGGGGTTACACAGTCTGGCGGGAAATTGCCTTGGATTTGGGACAACGGGTTTGCCCTATTTCCCAGGCAAACCACTTCATAGGGAAGTACTATCGAACTAAGAGATTTTTATGCTCACATTTCCAGAGAAAATCATCTTTCTGCTTGCGATACTCGCTAGCGGGTATTTCACCTGGCGAGGTGTCCACCGAATAATCCAATTAATTAGCCGAGGTCAGGGAACACCCGATTGGAACCTGGTCCCTCGAAGGCTAGCATCCGCCGTTGGAAAGTTCATCAGTTTGGGACCAACCTGGAAGTTACGACCCATTGCCAGCTTCTTCCACGCTTTTGTGGCCTGGGGGTTTACCTTCTATCTGCTCGTTAATATCGGTGATGTGCTGCAAGCCATTATCCCTGGCTTTCACTTCCTGGGCACCGGAATCATAGGGAGCATCTACCGCATAATCGCAGACATCATCAGCGTTGCCACTTTAGTGGGCATAGTCGCATTAATGCTGCGGCGATTCGTGATCCGTCCCGAGGAATTAGGCCATCCCGACGAGGCGCTATTGCATCCAAAAGCCCGCGCTGGGATCACGCGGGACTCGGCCATTGTGGGTGTTTTCATCTTGCTACACGTTGGCTTCCGCTTTTTTGGGGAATCCTTCGCTTTGGCTTTGGAGGGACACCTGGACCCTTGGCAACCGCTGGCATCCGCAGTCGCTCCGCTTTGGTCAGGGCTTTCACCCACCTCACTCACAGTACTGGTTCATGTATCCTTCTGGATGGCACTGGGACTGATTTTGGCATTCATGCCCTATTTTCCCTATTCAAAACATATCCACCTGTTCTTCGCACCCCTCAACTTCCTGCTCAAACCCGAACGCCGTTCGATGGGGGAACTCTCCGCATTGGATTTCGAAGATGAAAGCATCGAGCAGTTCGGCGCGCTGCACATGGAAGACCTGGGCTGGGAACAGCTTATGGATGCCTACGCCTGCATTATGTGCAACCGCTGCACTGAGGTCTGCCCGGCCAATACCACCGGCAAAGTGCTCTCTCCAGCCGCCCTGGAGATCAACAAGCGCTACTCTCTAAACTACGATTTCAGCATGGAATCAGAGTCATCCCTTTTAACGGAGTTCGCCATCAGCGAGGAAGCGATCTGGGCCTGCACAGCTTGTGGCTCTTGTGTAGATATTTGTCCGGTAGGCAACGAACCTATGCGTGATATCCTCGATATTCGGCGTGGGCTAGTTTTGATGGAGAACAACTTCCCCGAGCAGTGGCAGAATGCCTTTCGGGGCATGGAACGCACCATGAACCCTTGGAATATCCCGCCCGCAGAACGCATGCAATGGGCCGAGGGTTTACAGGTACCTACCATTGAAGAAAATCCCCAACCTGAATACCTGTGGTGGGTGGGTTGCGGACCATCGACCGACCCGCGCGCCCAAAAGACTGCCCGGGCTTTTGCAGAAATCCTCAACCATGCAGAGATCGATTATGCCGTGCTGGGAAAACAAGAGTCTTGCACTGGAGACTCTGCCCGACGTGCTGGCAATGAATACTTATTTTTTGAACTGGCATCTGCAAATGTTGAGATCTTCAATGAGATCAAACCTCAAAAGATCATCACCACTTGCCCGCACTGCCTGCACACCATCAAAAATGAGTATCCGGCTTTTGGAGGCGAGTACGAGGTAAAGCATCATACCCAGTTGATTTCAGATCTCATTAGAGAAGGCAAAATACGCTTAGATGTTGGTAGTTGGAGGTTGGAAGAGAATAACAGCCAGCCTCCAACCTCCAACCTCCAACCTCCAACGATCACCTTCCATGACCCTTGTTATCTCGGACGTCAAAATGATATCATCGCAGAACCTCGTCAGGTCCTCAAAGATTTGTCCGTTGACCTAGTCGAAATGCCGCGCAAAGGTGCCCAATCCTTCTGCTGCGGGGCGGGTGGCGCACAGATGTGGAAGGAAGAGGAGCACGGTGACCAGGCAGTCAACGCCAACCGCTTCCAAGAGGCGGAAGACACCGGGGCTGAAATCCTCGCCGTAGGTTGTCCCTTCTGCATGGTGATGATGAACGATGCTGCCAAGGACGCCCAGAGTGCTAAAAGCACTGCTTCAAGTGAGATGCAGGTCCTGGATGTAGCAGAGGTTGTGGCTGCGCAATTACGCAGTACTGAAGAAAAACCTAAAGAGTGATCAGACATTTCTTACCCCGTTTTTAATACTCGGATGTTTACATCTCTTATTCCTCATCGCCCATAGCCCCCTCACCAACAGGCAGTATCACGCCCCAGAATTAGGGTTGAGTGGGGTGCGAAGCACTCCACTCAACCCTAATTCTGAGTAGTCTCGCTTGTTTCCCAGAGACCATCGGATTTTTTGCTGGAACACCCACTAAACATACGCTATAATCGGAGCGAAGTTATCAGAATTTAGTGAGGTAACATGCCCAAGAAGAAAGACGCAAATCTCCCCCTCCTTCCAGAAGAGATCATCAAAGATTACCGTTTGGCTTACAAGAGCCGCCAGGCCAGCATTATTGGCCGCAGAGAGGTATTGAGCGGAAAAGCGAAATTCGGAATTTTCGGAGGCGGTAAGGAAGTCGCTCAACTAGCTATCGCCCATTCATTTAAAAAGGGGGATTGGCGTTCGGGATACTACCGCGACCAAACCTGGATGCTGGCCCTTGACATACTGGATTTGAATGAATTCTTCGCCCAGCTTTTTGCCCACCCAGATGTAGATGCCGTTCCTTCGAGTGCCGGGCGCTCGATGAACAGCCATTTCGCCACGCGATATATCGATCAGGATGGCAGTTGGAAGAACCAAACCGAGATGTACAACACCTCCTCAGATGTCGCCCCTACGGGGTCACAAATGCCAAGACTGGTAGGCCTGGCATTAGCATCGAATCTCTATCGTCATTTGGACGAGTTGAAAGAGTTCACCCAGTTCTCGAACAATGGTGATGAGGTTGCCTGGGGGAGCATCGGCAATGCGTCTACAGCGGAGGGGATGTTTTGGGAAGCGGTCAATGCCATTGGGGTACTGGGCTCCCCGGCCATCATCTCGGTGTATGATGACGGTTACGGTATTTCTGTGCCCAACCAATTCCAGATGGTCAAGGAGAACATCTCCGCCATACTGAGCGGTTTCGAGCGCGAGCCCTGCCCAGCAGATTGTTGCGATCGCGGCTACGACATCTATACTGTGCGCGCCTGGGATTATCCCGCACTGCTGGACGTGTATGAGGCTGCAGCCAAAACGGCCCGCGAATATCACATCCCTGCGCTAGTACACGTTACCGAGGTCACCCAACCCCAGGGACACTCGACTTCGGGAAGCCATGAACGTTACAAAACGCCAGAGCGCCTGGCGTGGGAAGCTGATTTCGACTGCCTTGTCAAAATGCGTCAGTGGATGATCGAAAACGAAATCGCCAATGATGAAGAATTAGAACAAATGGAGGATGCAGATCGCAGAGATGTAGAAAATGTCCGCGCTACCGCCTGGGACGCGTTCATCCAACCGATTGTATCGGAACGCGACCAACTTCTCCCCATGCTGGATAAACTGGCTAGTTCATCTGCCAGAGCAGACGAACTCATCCAGATCAAGGATCGACTCAAAAATAAAACCAATCCATTACGGCGCGATCTGCATAGTGCTCTACATAAGGCTCTGCGCATCTCCCGCGCGGAAAACACCTCGGCCAGAATAAATTTATTATCGTGGAAGCACCAGCAAGATGCTATCAACGAGGATCGCTACACTTCTCACCTGCACAGCGAGACTGAGCTATCAGCGCTGAAAATCGCAGAAGTCAAACCCAGCTACTCAAATGACTCGCCCAACATCCCAGCCTTTCAGATTTTCAACGCTTGCTTCGACGCCATTTTAGCGCGTGACCCCCGAGTTATCGCATTTGGTGAAGATGTAGGCCAGCTTGGGGATGTCAACCAGGGTTTTCATGGACTGCAAGAGAAATATGGTTCGCTCAGGGTTATGGATACCGGTATTCGTGAAGTGACCATCCTCGGGCAAGCCATTGGCCTGGCGATGCGCGGGCTGCGCCCCATCTGCGAGATCCAGTACCTGGATTACCTGCTATATGCCTTGCAACTGATGTCTGATGATTTGGCAACCTTGCAATGGCGCACAAAAGGCGGTCAAAAAGCTCCGGTGATTATGCGCACGCGCGGGCACCGCTTAGAGGGCATCTGGCATTCTGGCTCCCCCATCGCCGGGATCATCAATCTGGTGAGAGGCATGTATGTTCTCGTGCCCCGCAACGCGGTCCAGGCAGCCGGTTTCTATAACACATTGGTCCACTCGGATGATCCCGGCTTGATCATTGAAGTGCTCAATGGCTATCGCTTGCGAGAACAACTGCCAGACAACATCGCTGAGATGACCCTACCCATTGGGGTTCCCGAAATATTGCGCAATGGCTCTGATGCTACCCTGGTGACATACGGGGCTATGTGCCGCATCGCTTTGGATGCCGCTGAAAAGCTCAGTCAGATAGGCATCGACCTGGAAGTGATCGATGTGCAATCGCTGCTGCCTTTTGACCGTCACAGCATGATACTGGAGTCGCTTAAGAAGACCAATCGCATCATCTTCGCCGATGAAGACGTCCCCGGCGGCGCCTCGGCTTATATGATGCAGCAAGTCATCGAGAAGCAGGGCGGCTATTTCTGGCTGGATTCTCCGCCCCGCACCCTCTCGGCCAATGCCCATCGCCCGGCCTACGGCTCAGATGGAGATTATTGGTCAAAGCCCAGTGTTGAGGATGTCTACGATGCGGTCTATGAGATGATGAGTGAAGCAGATCCCGATTCCTACCCTGAGTTCTACAAATGATCGAATTCAATGAGTCACTGTCCGAGATAACCGCTGGGGATCTATGCAGGTAGCTTCGCCACTTGCACAGATCCCCAGCGAAAACTCGTTCCTGGAACTCATTTCAACAAATTCTCAATTGGAGAATCCCATGCCAACAAAAGTAACAGTCCCCCTCCTGGGTGAAGGTGTCGAAGAAGTCACCATCGTCAACTGGTTGAAAGCCGAAGGGGAGGCAGTCGAGGAGTACGATGGCCTGGTGGAAGTCGAAACCGACAAGGTCGTCACAGAGGTGGTCAGCCCGGCTTCAGGAACATTGTTGAAAATCGTGGCCCCCAACGAGGGAGAAGTGGTCAATGTTGACAAGGTCCTAGCCTGGATCGGTCAGCCGGGGGAAGAATTACCCGATGATGATGTTAAACCCAAGGTGGACGAACCCGCGAGGGTTGAGGAGGCTGGTCAAACTCCCAAAGCGCCTCCCACCCCCAAAGGGAGAGCAGAAGAGCGTCCATCTACAGGCCGAGAATCATCTTTGGGATTTATCTCCCCTGTGGTAACACGCATCGCCGCAGAGCATCAGGTCAATTTATCCCAAGTCACAGGTACCGGAAGAGGCGGACGCATTACAAAAAAAGACATCTTGACATTCATCGAGTCTGGGCAAACCTCCCCCCATCCCCTTTCAGGCGACCTCATTTCTCACACTATCACTCGAAAACGCATCGCCGAACACATGGTTATGAGTAAGCGCACTTCACCCCATGTCACCACAGTGATGGAGGCCGACCTGAGCAACGTGATCGCTCACCGCAATGTCAACAAGGATGCATTCATCCGAGATGGCGCTCGTTTGACGTTTACGGTCTACTTCGTCGCGGCCGTGGCCCAGGCGCTGAAAGCCTACCCCATGGTCAACTCGTCCTGGGGCGATGAGGGCATCCAGTTGCACCGGGAGATCAATATTGGCATGGCGACTGATTTAGGGGAAGATGGCTTGATCGTCCCGGTGATCAAACGCGCCGATGAGTTATCCTTGCTGGGGATATCCAGGACAGTCCTCGATCTGGCTGAACGAGCTCGCCAGAAGAAGTTAGCACCCGCCGATGTCAAGGATGGCTCCTTCAGCATCACCAACCACGGGGTCAGTGGGTCGCTATTTGCCGCGCCAATCATCAACCAGCCGCAATGCGCAATTTTGGGGGTGGGAGCGATTCAAAAGCGAGTAGTGGTTGTCACCGACGAAGCAGGCAACGATGCTATGGGGATCCGTCCCATGGTCTACCTATCCCTGACCTTCGACCACCGCATACTGGATGGGGCCGGTGCAGATCACTTCCTGGCAAAGGTGGTGGAGATATTGGAAAGTTGGGATTAGTTTTGCATTCCTACAATTACTCTAACTCCACAACACTATCAAGCCCATTGAGAATACTCTGGCAAGTTTCTAGATCGATATCACGCCAACAAAGGAAATAAATCTCTTCGATCTTGCTGCCAGGTTTTTTCTCCAGGTATGCAATTGCTGCCTCGATCAGTTCACTGGCGCTATTGCGCACATCACCTCTTCCAGTACCGGCACCCATCAGCGGAAACAGGATCGAACTCCACTCTTCATCAGAATTTTTGGGCAAATCAACTTCTTTCAAAGCTTTTGTAACACAAGCGCCAATATCTTCAATGGGTCGATATCCAACGCTTAATTGCCCCTGAACTGAAGCGGCATGGAATATATGCTTAACATTATGGGTATTTTCCAACTCCCCCGAACCCGTCACAAGGACATGACCCGCCGGAACTGATTTGTGATCTCCCATAATCCCAGCCAGTTCATTGGCAATCGTATCTTCGGTAATATGCCCTGCAAGATCTTTCTTAGCCCCTAGATAACGAATCAGCGCAGATATAGATCGGTCGAAGAAACGCGCCATCTGCATGTCGGTGTTCTCGGAGTTAACCCAGATATCGACATTGTCCACGTCTTTGATATCCCCCGTGATCAGACAGATCTTTTTCTCTGGATTTTCGCTAAGAGCATATTCGAATACCTCACTTTTGGTGATGATATTTGGATTTGTGCCGATTTTTAGGGTATCGAGAACTTGATGTACCAGGCTGTCTGGTTGCTCTGACTTCAATCCATTTTGGACAAACTCGGCGATTTTTGTTTTTACCTGGGCGATATCATCTTCATCTTCGAGATCATAATCGATCACTCTGAAGCCCTTGAGATTAAAGGGAATCTTGGTTCCTTTTTTTCTAATCAGCACGGTGACTTTGTCTCGAAGTGCATGACGCACTCCGAGTTCATAATAGACGTTAATATTCTCTGTGGAAATATCTACGATAGCAACATCATCTTCAAAAATATGCTCCATCATATCGGCATGGATCCAACCAGCTTCCCCAATTTCATCACAGCGAATACATTCCAAATCGATGTCTTCGATTGCATCCTTAATGATATCTTTGTAGATCTTGTCAAAATCAAAAATCTTGCCATCATCCTCTTTCTCACCAAAAGGCATGATCACGAAACAGGTTTCTTTTTGATCGCTTGACATTGTTTACCTCCTTACCAGTTTTTTTGGAACAGATGATTATCCCGAAAAAAGGGTGTGCGGAGGGGGCTGCGCCCCCCACGCACACCCTTTTTTCGGTGAATCCCTGTCTTGCTGATAATTACTTCATACCTATGTTTTTAAGTAATTTTGCAGCCACATGATCCCAATGATCGTTTTGGCGTCTTGGATTTCACCAGATGCAAGTGCATTTCGAAGCTCGCTCACAGGGATTTCGACGAGGGCGATATCTTCACTCTCTTCGTCAAGTCCGCCTCCATCAGCTACTTTCCCAGTATTACTGACTTCTGCCATATAAAGATAGATTCGCTCCGATGAACCGCCTGGGGAAACATAAAAAGTAGAAATATGCTTTAAGGACTCTACTTCGTAACCGACTTCCTCAAGGATCTCCCTTCTCATTGCATCTTCAGGGATTTCATTTTCTTCAAGAATTCCAGCAACGGTCTCAGTGATCCATCCGGGGCCTCTCTCATAGGTGGGGTATTTGAATTGGTTGACGAGGACCACATTCTCGGTCTCGCGATGATAAATAATGGCAGCAACCGCATCACCGCGCTCGAAATTGAGACGGCACACACTTTCGCTCATCTCACCATCAAACCGTTCGTAACTTAGCAGGGCCTGATCGATCTTAAAGAAGCCATCAAACACGCGTGACTTCTCATAAATGATTACTTTTTTGTCCATTTACTGCTCCTTGGCAAATAGTACATTTCCTGAGGCATTAAAGAAACCCATAATAAACAAAACAGGAGTTACATACTTGAAGTTTGGTTTTCTGGGAATAGGGGGTGGGGGTTCGCTCTCACTCCCTATTCCCAGAAATTTCCTCGCCAGTACTTGATCTGTCGCTACTTTAGCATGTTTGCAACCCACAGTCAACAAAGCGAATTCTCTCCATACTAATGGTAAAATCACGCCAGATATTAAGATTACAGGGAATCACCCTGGAGTTCAACTCGAGAATTTCCTGTGGTCCAAAATTTTATTGACACAAGTCAAATCGTAAATAGGAGTTTATATGAACAATTACGATGTCATCGTTATCGGCGCAGGTCCAGGGGGGTATGTTGCCGCCATCCGTGCCTCTCAATTAGGATTGAAAACTGCCATCGTCGAAAAAGAATGGCTGGGAGGTGTATGTCTCAACATCGGCTGCATCCCTTCGAAATCCCTACTAAAAAACGCTGAAGTCGCCCATACTTTGCGCAAACGCGGCCGGGAATTCGGCTTCTCGTTCGAGAATCTCGAGCTGGATTACGGTGTGGCTGTCAAACGCAGCCGGCAGGTTTCGGGACGGCTGACCAAAGGCGTGGGTTTCTTGATGAAGAAGAACAACATCGATGTGCACATGGGCACCGCCAAGCTGACCGCCAAGGACACCGTCACTGTGACCGATGAAGAGGGGAAACCCCAAGAGTTGAAATCCCCCAACATTATAGTGGCGACCGGTGCCAGTCCCTTCATCATCCCCGGCGTTGAGATCGATGGCGAAAAAGTAGTCACTTATCGCGAAGCCATCCTACAAGATAAGCTTCCCGAGTCAGTGATCATCGTCGGATCTGGAGCGATTGGGGTGGAATTTGCTACTGTATGGAATTCGTATGGCGTAGATGTGACCATCGTCGAGATGCTGCCTCGGCTGGTACCGCTCGAAGATGAAGAAGTCAGCACAGAATTGGCCAAAGCCTTCAAAAAGGCAAAGATCACTACTCTGACAGGCCACAAAGTTGAAGCAATCGAGACCACCAAGAAGGGTGTCAAGGTAACCGTTTCCAGTGAAGAAGGCGAGCAAACGCTGGAAGCTGAACAGGCTATGATCGCCATCGGGTTCAGGCCCAATATCGAGGGAATTGGCCTGGAAGAAGTTGGGGTCAAGCTAACGGATCAGGGTGCCATCGAGGTTGATGAGCGCATGGCTACCAATGTCCCCGGAATCTGGGCCATCGGCGATGTGACTGCCAAACTGATGCTGGCCCACGTTGGCTCTGCGCAAGCCATGGTCTGTGCAGAAAATATCGCCGGGGTCGAGACCCACACCCTGGATTATGAGATGATGCCGCGGGCAACATACTGCCATCCGCAGATTGCCTCCTTTGGCATCACCGAAGAACAGGCCAAAGAGCGCGGCCACGAGGTCAAAGTAGGGCGCTTCCCCTTCCAGGCCAACGGCAAAGCCCTAGGATTGGGGGAGTCGGCTGGTTGGGTCAAGATCGTTTCCGATGCCAAATACGGCGAAATCCTAGGCGCACACATGATCGGTCCAGAGGTCACTGAATTGTTACCAGAATTGACCATCGCCCAAATGATGGAGCTAACTGCCGCGGAGATCGCTCGCAACGTTCACGCCCACCCCACTCTGAGTGAAGTGCTCATGGAAGCCGCGCATAGTGTCGAAGGCCACGCCGTTCATATCTAAATCAGTGCACGATACCAGAAAATGATAAACCACCAAGGCATGAAGGTTCAAATGAATTGAATTTGATCTTTGTGCCTTTTGGTTTTGCCTTTGGCAGGCCCAATAAGAGGTGAAAAAATGACCCAGAACAACCAACTCATTCAACAACTCAATGATGCCAGAGAAAATCTCATATCAGCGTTGAACAATGTCGATCCTGAGACTGAACTCAGCCCAGGGCAAACGATCAAGGATATGCTTGCCCATATTTCTGCCTGGGACGAGGTCTGTGTAGATGCAATGCGCGTTTTGGCTGCGGGAGGGGAGCCTCGGGTTACGGTCCTTCAAGGCATCGATGCATTCAACGACCAAGCTACGACTGCGTACCAGGAATTCAATTATGAGAAAGTCATGCAGAAACTCGAGACAAATCGCCACAACTTTGTCGCTCTCATTAATGAATTCCCTGAAGCTATGCTCTCAACAGAGTTTACGTTGCCGTGGGGAGGTGTAGGCAATGTAAGAGCCATCGTCAAGGTCCTGGCAGATCATGAAGAAGAACATGTTGAAGAAATCGAAGCTTTAGGAAGGTGATAGCAATGGCAACTCCACTTCCAAAAAAACTGCGCCTGCATACCATTCAGAAGGCACTCATCTTGAACGCCCCCCAAGGATATCTCGATCTCTTGGGAGATCTTCCAGAAGGCATGAAAGTTTATCAAAAAGCCGAGGGTAAATTCGAGTTCGTCCATCTCTTTGTCAAAGACCGCGCTGAATATCAGGATCTGGCGCCAATCGCTCTCGAAGCCGTTGAATATGATGGATTACTGTGGATCTCTTACCCCAAGAAGAGCGCCAAGATAAAGTCCGACTTATCCCGAGATATTTTGTGGGATATGACAAAGGGGACTGGCATCCGACCTGTCACACAAATTTCCATTGACGAAACCTGGTCAGCGCTCCGCTTCCGTCCAGACGAGGAGGTAAAGTCATAAGTAACGCGATAGGGAATTTTTAGCACGGTACGCCAAATTTTAGGAATAATCATGACACCCACATCCCACTTATCATCAATCTACCAACGCCCTGTAGAATTACTACAGAAATTCGTCAGATTCGATACCACCAATCCACCAGGGAACGAAACCGAATGTATCGCTTTTATTGACGGACTGCTAAAAGATGCTGGATTTGATACTACATTTATAGCAAAAACACCCCAGCGCCCAAACCTGATCACCCGGCTAAATGGGCGGGGGGAGGCACCGCCTTTGCTATTGTACGGACATGTGGATGTCGTCACAACGGCTAACCAGCAGTGGATTTATCCACCATTCGAGGGAAAAATTATTGACGATTATGTTTGGGGACGTGGCACGCTGGATATGAAAGGCGGAGTGGCCATGATGCTATCCGCTTTTTTGCGCGCCAAAGCAGATGGACTGAAACCAGCCGGGGATATCGTTCTCCTGATCCTGAGCGATGAGGAAGCGGGGGGAGATTTTGGAGCGAAGTACCTGGTAGAAGAGCATGCAAGCATTTTTGAGGGGATACGCTATGCCCTGGGAGAGTTTGGCGGATTCACCCTTCACATTGGTGGCAAACGCTTTTACCCGATCCAAGTCGCAGAAAAACAGATCTGCTGGATGAAAGCAACCGTGCGCGGCCCGGGAGGGCACGGCTCTCTTCCAGTGCGTGGCGGTGCCATGGCCAAGTTATCGAAATTCCTTGATCAACTCGACCAGAACTGGTTACCCCCTCATGTGACTCCAATATCTGAGATGATGTTCAATGCCCTTGCTTCGGGCGTTGGCGGCCTCGCAGGAATAATACTCAAACAATTAACCAATCCAACCATGGTAGACCCCATTTTGAAGCTGCTTGGAGAGCGGGGAAATCTCTTCTCACCAATGCTCCACAATTCGGTCAGCCCAACGATCCTGCACGCCAGCGACAAAATCAATGTGATCCCCAACGAGATCACTGTAGAATTGGACGGCCGCCTGCTCCCAGGCTTTTCTCCTAAAGATATGCTCGCTGAACTTCGAGCGCTCGTCGGTGATGATGTGGCCTTCGAAGTCGTTCGGCATGACCCAGGACCTCCAGAACCTGATATGGGCATGTTCGATATATTGAAGGGAGTTTTAGAAGAAGCAGATCCAGGGGGGATTCCAATACCCTATCTGATGACTGGCGTCACTGATGGGCGTTTCTTATCCCAACTCGGTATTCAAACCTACGGCTTCATACCCATGACTCTGCCAGAAGATTTCAATTTCTCAGCGTCTGTGCACACTGCAAACGAACGTATTCCTGTCGAGGCGGTCGAGTTTGGTGCAAATGCGATCTATCAGGCATTACATAAATTCGGAAATAACTCTTAGCGAAAAAATGGGTGTGTGATAGCGCAACGCGCTGCACACACCCATTTTTTCGCTACATATGTATTTCAATTCGTCAGGGTAAGGTCTCCCCAGGTCATGGGATGTGTAAGCATGCGGGTGCTAACATTGGAGATCATACTCTGTTGCACAGTCTGCCCTCCAAGATCATTATCCGAGACAGAGAAAGCGAAGCCAAAATGCTGGCCGGTGTAAGGGTTGACACCAAAGACACTCCAGGGGATCGCCAGCTCAAGATGATAGCCATTGGACAATCCCAGGACTCCGATCTGCACCTGAGAACGCGATCCCTCGACA
Organism: uncultured Anaerolineales bacterium; assembly: GCA_964458115.1. Classification (GTDB taxonomy): domain Bacteria; phylum Chloroflexota; class Anaerolineae; order Anaerolineales; family UBA11858; genus NIOZ-UU35. The sequence goes on from CAYWIC010000016.1 coordinate 45,229, forward strand.
TTCGCCGGGAACCACAAATAGGCCTCGGGATTGTTGCCTTTGGTAGTAAATCCGGGTGAAACACCCAACTGGTAGTCGTCATAGCTCAAAACATCGTAATAATAATCTCCCCCCACGTTAGTATCCAACAAAATTTCGACGCTATCGCCCTTATACAGGTTTCTCCCAGTGGCATTCTGCTGGTAGAACTCATCCCAGACCCGGATACCGACATACATGTAATTGGTATCCCAGCCCACCATCACATTGGCTTTCAAATCTGCCGTATCGCTGATCTCGCCCGCTCCATAAACCGGACTGGATGCAGGGTAGATACCCAAACTCCAATCGCTCAAATCACCATCGATGGTGGGAGGGCTGCTCAGATGCGCCGCGGCGATGCTTGTTCCCTGGCGCATCCCTGGACCTGCGTATGAAACGGTCGGGGTAAATGTAATCGTTGGCACCGGCGTGTTGGTCGGTACAGGAGTATTCGTTGGAACCGGCGTATTCGTAGGGATGGGTGTATTTGTTGGCGTCACAGGAGTTGGGCTGGGCGCTTCGGCGCCAGACTGAACGTTGGCTCCCTGCGCTGGGTCAGCGGTGAGGGTAGGAAGTGAAGTCGTGGGCGAAGGTTGGCTGGTTTGCAATATATCGATGATCGCAGTGCGAGTCAAATCCGGTGTGGAGGTGGGGATCACCACTGGAGCAGGATTTCCATAGAAATTGCAGGCCATTATGCCAATAATCAAAATACCGGCGGCAACTAGCAGTCTTAGTTTTAGGGAGCTCATGTCGACACCTTTCTTGAAGCATGGTTGACAAATAAACAATGAACGTTTTCAGATTATACGTTACACGTTTCGTGCCGGAAACTCCCCATCAGTACTGTTGGACTACATGAATATGACTTGGAGATTTTTTGGGGGCACTTCAAAGCTCCCTGACTGGGGTGGCGCTGGGGCGCGAGGACACCCAAAAAATGCGCCCAGAGCAAGCAAATAAGGTGAGCGATGGAATAATTGCGCGCTCCCCAAAGCTCTCGTCTTAAGGACGTGCTTCGCATGTATTGGGATGGCGCAATGGGCTATGGGAATACGGCTGGTCGTACATCGGAAATTTCCGAGCGCAGCGTGTGTGTACCCTGATTCGCAAGATATCCCCCAGTCCCCCTGCACTGGGGTGGCGCTGGGGCGCGAGGACTACGCAGGGTGCGTACACCGCAGGCGAACTAAATTAGCGACGGAATTGCTGCGCGCTCCCCAATGCTCATGCATTGGGATGGCGCAATGGGCGATGGGAATTCGCCCTTGCGCGCAAAAGGCGGCCGAATGGCCGCCTTCAAAACTCTGCCTATCGGCAGAAACCCCACCATGCCGTGTGCAACTAAGTTTTGAACCTGCTTTCGCAGGT
>CAYWIC010000017.1:0-46394 GCA_964458115.1 uncultured Anaerolineales bacterium
AGAAAATGGCTGGGAATAGGGGGTGGGGGCGTCGCCCCCACCCCCTATTCCCAGCCTAATCCGCTTCAAGTGCGTAACTCCTAAAAGATTAAAATCGTGAGAGCAATTTTGCAGAGTGAGCGGTGGAGGTTGAAATGTCGGGTAACGAGAATGGACGCTCCAATTTCAGCAACAAAATAGGCGTAGGAATTGCTATCGGTGTTGCCATAGGAGCTGGAGTGGGTGTGGCAACGGGTAATATCGCGATTGGTGTTGGCGTGCTGATTGGCACCCTTCTCGAACGAAACCAGCAATAATTTGTCAAATTCGAAGGAAATAGCATAATGGAAAAGAAAGAACACCTGGATTTATATCATCAAATGGTGCTTATTCGCCGGGTCGAAGAACGCGCTGCAGAACTCTACCAGCAGGGCAAGATTGGCGGATTTTTGCACCTCTACATCGGGCAAGAGGCGGTCAGTACAGGCCTGGTTGCTGCGCGTCAACCCCAGGACCGCGTCATCACTGCCTACCGTGACCATGGCGTAGCGATCAATGTGGGTATCTCCGCCAATGAAGTCATGGCTGAGCTATTGGGGAAATCCACTGGGATTTCTAAGGGCAAAGGCGGTTCGATGCACATGGCCGATGTGGAAAAGAACTTCTGGGGCGGACATGCCATAGTGGGTGCACACTTACCCATTGCTGCGGGCATGGCTTTGGGAGACCAATATTCAGGCACCGATGGTGTCACGATTTGCATGTTTGGAGACGGTGCGACCAACATCGGCTTTTTCCATGAAGGCGTCAACCTCTCGAAGGTTTGGGATTTGCCCGTTTTATGGGTGTGTGAAAACAATCAATATGGAATGGGGACGACCATCGAACGAGCCTCAGCCGTTTCCGAGATCAGGCAAAAAGCTGAAGGTTATGGGATCCCCAACGAGCGCGTCGACGGCATGGATTTGATGGTTGTGCGCGAAGCGACCCTGAAATCGCTGGAATATATCCGTAGTGGCAAGGGACCTTATTTCTTGGAGATTATGACCTATCGCTATCGCGGTCACTCCATGGGAGACCCCGAGCGCTACCGGGAGTCTGGCGAAGTCAAGAAGTGGCAAGAAAATGATCCCATTGGCATCTACCGGACTTACCTGAAGAAAGAGAAGATCGCCAAGGAAGCTGAGCTAGACGATATTGACACGAGCGTCGAAGACGAAGTCCAGGCTGCGGTTCAATTTGCAGAATCCAGCCCCGAGCCGGAACCTGAAGAACTGTTCACTGACGTTTATGCAAACTAACTGGACACGGATTTGACCTAATGGGCGAACGTGCCCCTGAGTGAGAAAGAACTATGTCGAAACCAATTACTATGCGGGAAGCAATTTCGCAAGCCATCTGGGAAGAGATGGAGCGCGATGAGAAAGTGTTCATCATGGGGGAAGAGGTAGGGGTTTGGGGTGGAACCTATGCGGTGACCAAGGGATTTTACGATCATTTTGGCCCCAAGCGAGTGCGCGATACCCCTATTGCTGAGGCTGCCATCATAGGTGGTGGCATCGGAGCGGCCATGGTGGGATTACGGCCGATCGCCGAATTGATGACCATCAACTTCGCCTTTGTTGCAATGGACCATATCGTCAATGAGGCCGCGAAAATGCGTTATATGTTCGGCGGTCAGATGTCTGTGCCGCTGGTCATTCGTGCGGTTGGGGGCGGTGGACGCCAGTTAGGCGCGACCCATTCCCAGACGCCAGACGCCATCTTTGCCCATTTCCCCGGTCTGAAAGTTGTCGCCCCGGGCACCCCCTATGATGCCAAAGGCTTGTTGAAATCTGCTATTCGCTCCGATGACCCAGTGATGTTCATTGAACATGCTACCCTCTACCAGAGACGTGGTGAGGTTCCGGAGGGCGATTTCACTGTTCCGATTGGCAAATCGAAGATCCAACGACCGGGCCGCGATGTAACTATTGTGACCTACAGCAAGATGTTAGATATTTCCACCAAGGCCGCTGACCAATTAGCAAAAGGAGGTATCGAGGCAGAAATTGTCGACCTGAGAACCCTGCGCCCCCTGGACATGGAGCCGGTATTAGAGTCCTTCCGGCGCACCAACCGGGCTGTGATCGTCGAGGAGGGCTGGCGTTCGTATGGGGTTGGCTCGGAAATCTCAGCCCGTATCTACGAAGAGGCGTTCGACTATGTCGATGCCCCAATCAAGCGTGTGGCCCAAACTGAAGTCCCTTTGCCATACAACCGCGCTCTCGAACAGTCTGCGCTGCCTGATGTAGATGATGTTATCCAGGCTGTCAAGGAGGTGCTCTAATGGCTGAAGTGGTATCTATGCCCAAGCTGGGTTTCGATATGGCCGAGGGTGTCCTGGTGCGCTGGGTGATTTCAGAGGGAGAGGATGTCGAACGCGGTCAGGTCTTGGCTGAGATCGAGACTGATAAAGCCACCGTTGAAGTGGAGTCCGCACATACGGGGGTGGTGCACCGCCACCTTGCTGGGGAAGGAGATATCCTCCCTGTGGGTGTGCCCATTGCCGTGATCGGTGAGGCGGGTGAAGAGATCGATGTGGATGCTCTGGTTGGTGCGGAGGAGAGTGAGAGCACAGAAGTAGGTGAAGCGTCTGATGAGATTGCTGATAAACCAGCTCTCCAAGCTCAAGCGGGGGAAGATGCTCAGGATCATGATGGAAAATTCCCCGATGGCGTGAAAGCATCTCCATTAGCACGGCGCATGGCCCGGGAGCATAATCTCGATCTGAGTGCTGTTCAAGGCAGGGGCCCTGGTGGACGCATCGTCAAGGATGACATTGAATCCTATTTGGCCGCGCCAGCAACCAGTGTACAGCCATCCGTAGTCAGTGGTCCAGCATTTACTCCACTTGGTCCGGCCCCTAAAGCTGAAACCGTCCAGTTGACGAAACTTCGTCAGGCCATCGGCCGCCGGATGGTGGAAGCCAAGCAACAATTGCCCCATTTCTATGTCACCAGCGAATTCGACATGGAGTCCCTGATGGAACAGCGTAAGCAGATCAACGCTATGTTGGCTGACTCGGGAGAGAAGCTCTCAGTGAACGATTTCATCGTCAAGGCCGCGGCTTTGGCCTTAAGGGAATTCCCAAATCTGAACGCTTCACTGCAGGGCGATGGCGTGCTCAGACATGGGCAAGTCAATATCGGGGTTGCTGTCGCTGTCGAAGGCGGCCTACTGACCGTGGTCAATCGCGATGCTGATCGAAAAACTCTGCGTCAGATCTCGGTTGAAACCAAAGAAATGGCCACCCGAGCTCGGACGGGCAAAGTGCGCCCTGATGATATCGAGGGTTCGACTTTTTCTGTCAGCAATTTAGGCATGTTTGATGTCGACCATTTCATTGCGATCATCAATCCCCCCGAGGCTGCGATTTTGGCGATTGGCTCTGTACTGGAAGTGCCGGTAGTGAAGGATGGCGAGATCGTTCCAGGAATGCGAATGAAAGCGACTATCTCCGTAGACCACCGGGTTAGCGATGGTGCTGAAGCTGCCCAATTCATGCAGGCTTTGGCAAAATATCTCGAAGAGCCTTTGCGGTTGCTAGTATAAAAAACGCCTCGAGCTGATAACAAGCTCGAGGCGTTTTTCTTATTAACCGGAAAATCTCAATCAGGATCCGGATCGATCACATTGACTTCAAGCCAGAATTGGGATACGCCACTGGGTCCTACCCCAAAAAGCTGCCCATTGGAGGCCTTGATGATCCAAAAGCCCTTGTAGATACCGGGTTTGGATGGAGCTTTCATCAGCACATCGACGTTGGCATATCCCCAGGTTTGGACTTCTCCTACCGGGATCATGGTGATCGAAGCTGCCGCACCCAAGAGATCGCCATCGACAAATCGAAGCTCATAATTCTGGTCCCAAGTACAACTGCCGGTATTCTTTAAACGGAAGGTTTGGGTGAAGAATGTGTTGATGTGCACAGTCCCGCCATCCGGAATCGATTTGCCTTCGAGGTTGGCTCGATTGCAAGGTAGACCGCTAGTAGGTGTCAGCGTTGGGGCTTCAGTGGGGGTCGCCGAGGGGATCTCTGAGGTCGCGGTAAAGGTCGCAGTAGGAGTCGATGTGGGCGGCAGTGGTGTGAACGTATTGGTTGGCACTTGCGTCCAAGTTGGCGTTGCAGAGAGCGCGGCAACGCGCGCAGTCTCGGTGATCTGGGCGTATATGGTTTGGACAACCGCTGTTAGATCAACTGCTTCCTGCACTATGACCGCGGCTTCTTCAGGCCTATTACAGGCGCTCAGCAAGAAGATCGTAAATGTGAGAAAGAAAACTTTCATCATTTTTCGCATGATAGCCTCCTGCTTTTCTTTTTGAGATGACTCAGGTCACCCGGTGGTGGACCCTAGAACGGCACGCCAAAAATTGTGTTTGCTGGCCGAGCGTGTAAGGTAGCGCTACTTATCGACAGCTTTGATCTCTACCCAGATCCAACCGTTACCATTGGGACCAACGCCAAAGATCTTTCCATTATCGCTGACGATCTTCCAGTAACCAATGTATGTGCCTTCTTTGTCGGGAGCACGCATGGGTACTTCGATATTGGCATACCCCCAGGTGGGGATATCCACATCCGTGAGAACAACCGATGCCTCAGCATCAAGCAGATCGCCCTCATAGAATCTCAGAATATAATCCTTATTCCAGGTGCAATTACCAATATTCTTGATCCGCCAAACCTTTGTAAATTCTTGGTGCAAAGCGAATTCGGTTCCGTCGGGTACAGATTCATACTCAAGGTTTGCTTTCAAGCATGGCATATCGCTAGAGCTGGTGCTCGGTGGTTGCGTGGGCTGTGGAGCAGCGACATTCCCAGAACCAGTATCCTGAGCAGCAACCGTTGGAGTTTCAACAAATACGTTCGTGGGGGTTGGAGATGGCTCCAATGTAGGAGTAAGGGTTGGCAATGGCGTATTCGTTGGAATGGGAGTAGGTGTAGCCATTGCTGCTTCCGCTGCCCGGGTCTGTTCAATTTGAGCGTAAACCGTTTGTACCGCAAAGGTTACCTGTTGATCACGGTTTTCTTCCGGTGGAGGTGCTTCCTGACTGGTACACGCGCTAATTGCGCTTGCGAGTAGGAATATGCTAACTAACCAAAGAATCTTTTTGTTCATGGAGTGCTCCTTAAGATTGTGCGTAGCGTGCGAATTCAGTCTGCACGTATTTTCACATCTGGAGTATTATACACATATGATCTCAAAAATGCACATTATAGTTTTGGTAGTAAAATAGTGTTCGGAGGACAAGCTCAATGGCAAGCGATTCAAAAACAGTACTGATAGTTGACGATGAGCGTGATACGCTGGCATTGTTGCGATTGGCTCTCAAGAAAGCCGGATTTCGAACACTGGTTGCTGCCTCCTGGGATGAGGTCGCAGAGAGAGTCAAAGATAACTATCAAGATGGACGAACCATCGATGTCATTGTGCTCGATTTGATGATGCCAGGTCGCTCCGGGTTTGATATTATGCGCTCACTTCAGGTTGTTCTAACACCCATTCCCCCCGTCATTATGTTGACCGCTGTCACTGGATTTGATCAGCAGGTTCAGGCACGTGAGCTGGGCGTATCGCGTTATCTGACCAAGCCAACCACACCCACGAAATTGATCGAGGCGATCAACGCGGTTATCTCAGAAAAGTCAAAGTAATATGGGGGACTCGGTTCTTCACGATTTAGCATATCTCGAAGCAACTGTCGAAGAGCTGCAACCATATTTGCTCTCAAATGATCTTTATTGGACCTTAAGCGGCTATCCTTCTCCTAGTAATCGACCTTTTAATAAATTAACTTTGGGTGGAATGCTGCTTGCTTTGACTCGGTCTCGCTCCCAAGCAATGTCATCATTCAATAGCGCCCGTCTGGCCTCTTTGATGAATAAATTAGAGGCGTTCTCGACAAAATGGCGCGTCGCCTGGGAGGCAAAAGCTGGCAAGGAATTTCGCTCGCGGCTGCGCCAATGGGGGAATTACCTAACTGAGCTTCAGCAGGAACCTCAAGAGCATGCAGTGTATTTCCCTTATGAGGTGCGTGTGCGCGTCATTTTGGAATTGCTGAAAATGCAAATTGAAGATGTCGAGGTTGCAGAGAATGAGCTCTTACACATACTCGATCAACGCTTGGGAGCGCAGTTCTTGTCAGGGGATTTTATTTGGAACGCTGAACTGAGCACAGGGTTCCCAAAGAGTGAATTCTGGTTTTTGTGGGGGAAACCTACTTTTTAGAAAGCGAAAAGTTTGTATCTGTTGGAAGTACGCTGCTGGGGCGGGTTTGTCCATTTACGGGGAGACTCCCTCCTGAGGCATTCGATCTGTCAGGCATTTCAGAAAGATGCGCGTAACCCCTTGCGGCTCGTCCAGGGTGAGGGCCAAGACGGGTTGCCGCAATGCCGTAGTGATCTCATCGTCTAATGGTACAAGCTGAATATTTTCGCCGGAAAGCCAGGATTGAGGCAGATACCCAACCCATTGAGATTCCTCTTCGATCGATTCGAGCAGTGCTCCAGGGTGAGGGGCGATCATTGTGTGCGGGGAAACCTCTCGGTAGTCGAGCAGGATTTCATCGAAGATCTCTCGCAGTTCGCTATTTTCAGGGTAGCTCCAGACCTGGTATGCGGGCTCCAAAGAAGTGTAGATCTTTATCAAGTCAAGTACTTCTAGCTGAGTGACGGCAATATTTGGATCGGAAATGACCACGATTTGCTCCCAGCCCAGTAACGTGGGGGAACCAGTAAATCCCTCAGGAGGAGCACCCAGCACCAAGGTGGCCTCAGCAGCCCCAACGTCGAAGGCCGAGGAGGGTCTCTCTTCTACGGTTAGCGCAATCTCAGGATGATCAAGGGCGCACTGGTGCATATTCTCCGCCATCCAACCCAATGCCGGTGTATAGACTACCGTGATGTGCTCGGGTGTGGGGGGAGGGGGCACCTTCTCTATCGGACGACAGGAGGCGAGCAGGCCCATGATGAGAGGGAGATAATATTTGCGCATAGCCAATAAGCTAGAATAGAATGAACGCTAGATTGATCATACCAAAGATTACGCAATAAATGGCAAACATATACAGTGGTTGCTGTGTTAGAAAGCGAAGCAGCCAACGAATGGAGATATAACCCACCAGCGCGGCAGTGATAAAGCCTGGCAGAAAAATGGCGAGATTTGCAGTGGTGTTGGGCAATTTGATGAATCTGATCAGCCCGACCAGACCGGCGGCAAGCATGATGGGGAAAGAGATCAGGAAAGAAAAACGGGCCGCAGATTCGCGATCGAGGTTGCGCGTCATTCCACCAGTGATGGTTGCCCCAGACCTCGAGATGCCCGGGAAAATGGCCAGGACTTGAAATAGGCCCACGAGAACCGCATCCAACCAAGTAATGCTATCGAAGCCTCGACTTCGTTTCCCTACTTGTTCAGCGATCAAAAGTAAAGCCGCAGTTCCAAACAAGAATAAGGATGTACCTAGGGGATTGGCAAAGGCTTGCTCGAACGTATCTGCGAATAGCAAGTATGCCACCCCTGCGGGGACTGTTGCCAGGCCCAGCATCCAGCCCAGTGAGGATCTTTGTTCTTTGAATGGTTGTTTTGTCCATAGCCCTCTCAGGAGGGCAGTGGCGATTTCGTACAGATCGTGCCAGAAATATGCCGCCACGGCAACTAAGGTGGCGACTTGGATGAGTACGTCGAATACAAATTTGTCCTGTTCGGGGATAACCCACCCCAGCAAATGTGGTGTGAGTACCAGATGGCCTGAACTGGAGATTGGCAAGAATTCAGTAGCACCCTGAACGATGCCGAGAATGATGGATTGGAGGATGGTCATTGTGGGGGTTAGATGACGGATGATCGAAGTTTGTGTTGGAAATGGATTTAAGCCTTTGCTTCAGATGGTTGGCTGAAGTATTTAGTAGCGAATTGGTCGAAACGATCTGCGATGATGGCTTCACGGATCTCCTTTGCCAGATCGATCAATGTGTGGAGGTTGTGGATCGACAGTAATGTAGACCCCACCATCTCTTTGACGCTGATCAGATGCCGGAGATAGGCACGGGAGAAATTCTGGCAAGTATAGCAAGTGCAGCTTTCGACCAGTGGGTTGGGATCTTTGGCATATTCAGCCCTCCCGATGTTGATGCGACCTCTCCCGCTGAAGGCTGATTTGTGGCGTGCCAGTCGCGTGGGCAGCACGCAATCGAAGATGTCCACCCCACGCAGCACCCCATTGACCAGATCATCAGGAGTCCCGACCCCCATAAGATAGCGAGGTTTCGTTTCGGGGAGGATTTTGTCAACCACTTCTAAAATGGAGTGCATCTCTTCTTTTGTCTCGCCAACGGATAAGCCACCGATGGCGTTGCCGGGAAAATCAAGTCCGGCGATGAATTCAGCCGATTGTGATCTCAAATCTGGGAAGATGCCGCCTTGTACGATTCCGAATAGCGCCTGGTCAGCGCGTTTTTTGGCATTCAAGCAACGTTCTGCCCAAGAATGGGTGCGCTGCATGGCTTGCTCATTGTACGAGCGCTGGTACGGCTCTGCACATTCGTCGAATGCCATGATGATATCCGCTCCCAGGTTTTCTTGAATCGCTATGGCACGCTCAGGAGTTAAGTGGTGCGTGGAGCCGTCGATATGGCTCTTGAAGGTTACCCCATCGTCATCGATGTCGCGAATGCCTGCTAGCGAGAAAACTTGAAATCCACCGGAATCGGTCAGGATTGGACCCGGCCAATTCATAAATTTGTGCAGGCCACCCATTTCGGCAATTAATTCATCTCCTGGGCGCAGGTATAAATGATAGGTGTTTGCCAAAATCAGTTGTGCTTGGATTTCATTCAGGTGAGTGGGGGTGAGAGATTTTACCGTAGCCTGGGTGCCAACTGGCGCAAAGATTGGTGTTTGAATTTTCCCGTGCGGTGTTCGTAATAACCCCGCGCGGGCACGGCCTTGCTGCGCGAGCAATTCGAATGAAAATGGGTTTGATAAATCGTTTGGCATGACGGTGGTAGATTATACCCCTATTGAGATCGTGCGGGATGTTATAATTCTCCCGCCAAAGGCCCATCCCACTTGAACACCAGCCATTGAACCATGCTACCTGATTTCCGCAGTCGCCAACGCGATTACTTACTTGAAATTGCCCAAGCTATTACCCAAGAGCTCGAACTGGACAAGTTATTAGGGCGCATTTTGCGTGTGGCGGTTGAGATGTTAGCTGGGCAGGCTGGAATAATCGCTCTCCGTGATGAGGCGGGTGGATGGAAGGTGGCCGCCTCCCATGGCCTCACCCCAACATTCTTAAAACAAATCGACCCTCTATTGGCAAAAGTGCCTGATCTCGAAGACCCCGCGCGCTTCGAACTTCCCGCCATCAATCGCCTCCTACAAAGTCTGACGCGCTCGGCCAGCAATGATCTTCTCAGGGGGGTAGCACTCCCACTCATTGCCCACCAACGTGTAGTGGGCCTGACGTTTATCTTCAGAACGTATCGCACTGTCTTTACCAGTAATGACCGCACTTTGTTACAGAGTTTTGCTGATCAGGCAGCAATCGCTGTTAACAATGCCCAGCTTTACAGTCAGGTCAGCTATGAGAAACAGCGTCTGGACGCGCTGTTAGATTCAGCCGCAGATGGCATCCTGATCATGACCCCCGATCACACCATCGAGCGCTGTAATCCAGCGTTTGCACAGCTGTGGGGTGGGAAACTGGAAGAGATTCAGGGAAAATCCCATGAGGAGATTGTGCGTTGGATTCGTCGGGAGCAAGGCTCTACGCTGGAAGAGGCTGAGGTCGGAGGTTGGCCGCTAACGGCGCATGCAACGTTATATGTAGAGGGTGATATCGAATGCCCAAATGGCATACCCCTGGCGGTTGGCATTACATACGCCCCCATGATTTCCCCCGAAGGGAGATTGTTGAATATCATCGCCACGGTGAGAGATATCTCGCATTTCCGAGAGGCTGAGGAACTTAAGAGCACGTTCATCTCGGTGATCAGCCATGAATTAAAGACGCCAGTGGCCCTGATCAAGGGGTACACCGGGACACTGCGACGTGATGATGTCTCTTGGGATGATGAGATCGTCCAGGACAGTTTGGAGGTCATCGAAGAAGAAGCCGACCATCTGACCTCCCTCATCGAAAACCTTTTAGATGCCTCGCGCTTACAGGCTGGCGGCATCAAGTTGAATCTGGCCGACCTCTCTCTGGAAACTTTCATCGACCGTATCGTAGAACGCCTCCAGACGCAGACGACCAAGCATTCGATTGTGGTTGATATTCCCCAAGATTTTCCGGTGGTGATGGCTGACGAGGGCCGCTTGGGGCAGGTGCTCAAAAATTTGATCTCCAATGCAATCAAGTATTCCCCCGATGGCGGCGAGATTCGCCTCAGCGGCCAAGTGCGCGCCGACCAGGTGATTATCTGCATCCAAGATGAAGGTCCTGGTATCGCCCCGGGAGATATCCCTCACATCTTCGACCGCTTTTACCGCGCAGATGAGGCCAGCCGAACCACTAAGGGCGCCGGACTGGGGCTGTACCTGACGCGTGCCATCGTTGAAGCACACAGCGGACGCATTTGGGTCGATCCCAGACCAGGCGATGGGGCTAGGATCTGCTTCTCCTTGCCGCGATGATTGCGCAATTGAATTTATCCTTTATAATACTGAATTTGATAGTATGATGCCGAAAAACAGGTGTGTGTGGCGGAATACTCCGCCACACACACCTGTTTTTCAAAGAACAGATACCCATGGAGTAATACATGCCAAAAACGCAACTCAACTGCCCAAATTGCAGACAGCCCATTGTCGCGGATGTTGAGCAATTATTCGATGCCGGACAGGATCCCAGAGCAAAACAAGCTCTAATCTCTGGTGTCTTCAACATGGCGAATTGCCCCCATTGTGGTTACCAAGGCAATTTAGCGACACCCATCGTGTATCATGACCCCGAAAAAGAACTCCTGCTAACGTTCGTACCTGCAGAGCTGGGTTTATCACGCGATGAGCAAGAACGCATTATCGGCCCGCTGATCACTAAGGTTGTCGATGACCTTCCCCAAGAGCAACGTAAGGGGTATTTATTCAGTCCAAAGACAATGCTTACCCACAAACTGCTTGTCGAGACCATCCTCGAAGCTGATGGCATTACCAAAGAAATGATCGAAGCTCAAGAGCAGAAAATGGCCTTGATCCAGAAATTGATGGAAGCCCCCGAAGACTCCCGAGCTGAGATGGTCCGCCAGGAAGATGAACTCATCGATGATGAGTTTTTCGCCCTCTTTTCGCGAGTGGCTGAAGTTGCCTTAGTTGGTGGGGATCAGAATGCGGCCAGAGGATTGCGCGACCTGCAAGAAGTACTGCTAGAAAACAGCACCAAAGGAGCCGAGATCAAGGCCGAAGCCGAGGAGATCCAGGCTGCCCGCCAGGCTCTCGAAGAGCTTGGTGAGCAGCTAACTCGCGAGAAGTTGCTGGAATTGATACTCTCTTCGCCCAATGAGACTAGGTTACGAGCGTACGTACAGATGGCTCGTCCGGGGATGGATTACCAATTTTTCCAGCAATTGAGTGAGAAAATCGATCGTGTCAAGGACAATGAAAAAGCGCGCCTTGTTGGATTGCGTGAAAAATTGTTGGAGTATACGGCGGAGATCGATGCTGCCATGGAACAGCGCATGCAGATTGCCCGGAAGAATTTGGATACGCTCCTCCAGGCAGAAGATATCGAGGGCACAATGAAGGCCAACATGGCTGCTGTGGATGAATTTTTCATCCAGGTTCTCAGTGAGGCTCTTGAATCTGCCCGTGAAGCTGGTGATTTAGATATGTCGAGCAAGTTGCAGCAAATCATGTCGACCATCGAGGCAGAATCTGCCGCACCGCCTGAATTCGAGCTAATCGACGAATTGCTGGCCCTCGCTGACGATGAGGTTGCATTGGAGAAAACTTTGAGTTCTCAGGCGGACGAAGTCAACGCGAAACTGCTTGAAATCATGGCGGGTTTAATGACTCAAATCCAGGCCAGCGTTGAAAACACCCAAGGTGAGGAAAAAGCGCATCAGGGTGACATGCTGGAAGGATTGCAGAAAGTGTACAACGTGGCAATACGGCTTTCTATGGAAAAGAGCTTCAAAGCGTAGTTCCCCCAAAAAAGTTGACGAACCCGGTTCTGCAAATGAGCCGGGTTTGCAATTTAAACATTGAAGCGGAATAAGATCACATCTCCATCTTGAACGGAATACTCTTTGCCCTCTGAGCGAATCTGGCCGGCCGCCTTTAGTGCGACATCGCTGCCAAATTCTTCGAATGTTTCGAAGGCGACCACCTCGGCCCGAATGAAACCGTGCTCGAAATCGGTGTGGATCTCGCCAGCAGCCTGGGGCGCAGCAGTGCCTTGAGGGATATTCCAAGCCCGAACTTCGTTTTCGTTCTTGGTAAAGAAGCTGATCAGGTTTAGGACCGCGAATCCCGTTCGGATCACCTGGTTGAGGCCACTTTCTGAGACCCCGGCCAACTGCAAGAATTCGTTCCGCTCTTGCGGGGTCATATCCACCATCTCTTGCTCGAGTTTCGCACACAGTGTAAGGACCCTGGCGTTTTGGCTGGCGGCGTACCCCTTGACTATTTTGGTAAGCGGACCTTCTTCCCCTAGTCCGTCCTCGTCGACATTGGCGATGTAAATCACCGGTTTGGCGGTCAAAAACCGTAGTTCGTGTGCAAGTACTTTGAACGCACCGCTGTTTTTGTCCTGGAAGCTGGAGGCTGGTTTTCCCGCCTCTAAATGGGATTTTAATTCCTTAGCCATCTGCATCACCGGGATGAGTTTTTTATCCCCCTTGACCTCGCTGGTCAGCCGCTCGATCTTGCGTTCTAATTGCTCGAGATCGGCGATGACCAATTCCAGGTTGATTGTCTCGATATCTTCCTGTGGGTTGATCTCACCCGAAACGTGCGCTACGTTGGGGTCTTCGAAGCACCGCACCACGTGCACAATTGAATTGACGTCACGGATATTGCCCAGAAACTGATTGCCCAATCCTTCGCCCTGGCTAGCTCCTTTTACCAATCCGGCAATATCCACAAACTCGATTGTTGCATAGATGATGTTGGGTACACCCGTCAGTGCCTGCAGCCTTTCCAGGCGCTGGTCACGTAAGGGCACAATGGCGCGATTCGGTTGGATGGTGCAAAACGGGAAATTAGCTACCTCTGCATTTTGTGCCCCAGTGAGGGCGTTAAATACCGTGCTCTTACCAACATTTGGCAATCCAACAATTCCGATTTTTAAACCCATATAAATTTCTCCGGTCCGATGCGATGCCCGAAAATAGGGGGCGGATATTGCGCATAGCACGCCAACCGCCCCCTATTTTCGAAAGTTCTAAATTTGGATTATTTTTTTGAAATAGTTTTGTTGCTTTTAAAGTTCAGATGTGCAATTTGGGCAGCGAATAGCCTGAATTGGAATCGATGTGAAACAGTAAGGACAATCTTTGTGGGTTGGCTCAGCTGGTGGCGCCTCTTCTTCTTTTCTTAGACGGTACACCGAGCGGATGATCAAGAACAAGGCGAATGTGATGATGATGAAACTGATGACGGCATTGAAGAACAGCCCATAGTTGATCGTAACCGCTCCGGCCTCTTTGGCCAAAGCTAGCGATTCATAGGGTCCTGGAACAGCTCCCTGCTTCAAGATAACAAATAGATCAGCAAAATCTCTGTTTCCCAGTGCAAGACCAATGGGGGGCATCAAAATATCGTCAACGAAGGACTTGATGATCACACCAAATGCGGAACCAATTACGATACCAACTGCCATGTCGAGGACATTGCCCCGCATGGCAAAATCTTTGAATTCTTTTACCATTATGTTTTCTCCTTTCGGAATAAGAATTTAAGGGTCCCTGAGAAACGCCTGGGGACCCCCCCCTTATGTAGGGGTTTGTGGGGTGCGCACCACCCCACTCACCCCTACATCTGGGGGGGTCACCCCGGTAATTCCTAAGGGTTATTCGGCAGGCGGGTTATCCAGGCGGATCCCATGCCCTCGAACTGTGGCGATATAGATGTGGTCAGGGTCGATCTCAGCCAAGCGGCTGCGCAAGCGTCTAACCAAAGCGTCCAAGGCTTGGTTGCTGATCTCTATCGCCCCATCTTCACCCCATATGCCCCCCATCAATTCTTCGCGAGGAACCACGCGGCCCCTATTGTCGTATAAGGTCTCAAGCAATTGATATTGGGAGGCTGAAAGAGGCGGGATGATTTCCTCATCACCAATCCATACTCGCCGGGAGCGCTTTTCGATCAATAAGCGTCCACGTCGGTCGGGAGTTGGCATCGAAGGTTCTTCAAAATCGAGCGGCAAGGTAGCATCAGAACTGAGGTAAACGAATTTTTGCGCCAGTGCAATATGGATTACGTCCCCATCTTTGAGAATAACCCTTTCTTTGATGCGTTCACCATTGCAGTGGGTGCCATTCTTACTGTTAAGATCTTCGAGCATTACCCCCTCATCCGTTGGGATGATCTTAGCATGCTGTCGAGAAACCTGGCGATTTTTGACCACGATATCGCAATCTTCTACCCGGCCAAGGGTCGTTTCAGCACTTAGCATCCAGCGCAGACCGTCTAGATTGCCTTCGTGCCCTACTAGGACTGGTACATCGTGATTGTTCTCAGTCATTTTGCCAGGTTAATTTGCCCCTAGGGCTGATCCTTAACAGTTTGTCGAATTCATCAAGAGAATGTCTGATCACGAAGTATAATATCATAGATTTATTACGAACAAAGAATTAATATCATGCCAATTTCTCACAAAGCAGGAGAAATCCTAAAAGAGCGCTACAAAATCCGCCGAATCATTGGACAGGGAGGTATGGGAAGTGTCTATCTCACAGATGATTTACGCTTGGAAGGGCGTTTGTGCGCGCTCAAAGAGGTGTACCACGACCCGCAGATTTCCGAGGCAGTCCGCAAGCAGACTCGCGAGCAGTTCATGCGTGAGGCCACTGTGCTCGCCCGCCTCGATCATCCCAATTTGCCCAAAGTCTCGGATTTTTTTTCGGAGGAGGAACGCGATTACCTGGTGATGGATTTCGTCCCTGGGCGCGATCTAAGTGTATTGATGACCGAGGCCCGGCTCAGAGAGCGGTTCTTAGATGAGCGCGAAGTGTTGACCTGGGGGGCCCAACTGGTCGATGCGTTGACGTATCTTCACAGTCAGAAACCTCCGATTGTGCACAGGGATATCAAACCGAGCAACTTAAAGTTGACACCTGATGGTGTGGTCAAGTTGGTTGATTTTGGGCTGGTGAAAATATTGGCAACAGAGGAAGTCACGATTACGGTTGTTCAAGGACGCGGGACAGCGCATTACACACCCCTCGAGCAATACGGTGGCGATGCCGGCCATACGGATGTGCGCAGCGATATCTTCTCACTGGGAGCGACTTTATACCACTTGCTGACCAATCGCCCACCGGATGAGGCGCGCGATCGGTTCCTGAAACCAGGGCTGCTGAGGCCACCCCGGGAGATTAACTCGTCGATTAGCCCGCGCTCAGAAAGGGCAATCCTGTGGGCTTTGAACTTACATCCCGAGGAGCGGCCGCAGGATATGAGTGAATTCCGGCAAGCCTTGCTGGGGGATTGGAATCCGGTTAATCAGCCGAAGGCGCCGCTCCCCGCGCCTACGTTAATCGATTTGCTCTCTTCCCCACTGGAACGCAGGCTGATCTGGGTTTCGATGGCTTTGCTGTTCATCAGCCTGATCGCGACCTTGTGGCGATAAATAAGGTATATCAACTAAAAAGGATGTTCGTAAGGCATAGCCCTGCGAACATCCTTTTTTATGTGAATGAATGAAATTGTTACCTATTCCCAGGATCGGTAAAAATAGCACTCAATCCCCAACCCAACAGAGCGCCGATAAATGTACCTAAGAGCAATCCCCAATGTTGCTCGGTTTGCATGGCCCATTCGCTGCCAGGCAGAGATAACGCGCCGTACGTATACGTGATGAGGCCGGCGATGGTGGCCATTAGTGCCCAGCGAACGCCGCGCCGGACATGACCCATTAAGGCGCCGGTGCGCGAGGCAGCCCAGGCAACCATGGTGGTGACTACGAGTGCCAAACCCCAGTCGCGCAGCCCCGTACTCTGGGGTTCGATCTCTGGTTCAGGAATGGGCGTAGGCGTAAATGTGGGCGTGGGGATTGGGACAGTCGCCGTTAAGGTGGGCGGCAGCGGCGTCTCTGTAAGTGTTTCTGTAAGCGTTGGCTCAGGAGTATCTTCGATTTCAACTGGAATTTCGAAAGTTAATTCGCCTGAACTGGCAGAGCCACTAATCGCCTGAATACGGAATATACCGGTTTGCTCGAATTTGTAATTTGTGGTCGCTATCCCATTGACGGTCGATAGGAAGAAGGAAGGCGCATCTTGTCCATCCACCGTTACTACAATCTGAACAGGTGTATTGTCTGGGACGGGGTGATCATTGTGATCCAAAATTACGCCTGCTATCAATGGAATTGAGTCTCCGAGGCGATATTCAGGGGCAGTCGACTCTCCAGTCGAAGGATCCTCCTCGGAGGAATCCGGAACATCCAACACGAAGGGGATGATCTGCTCCGGGTTGGGTGATGTCGCCGAGATCAGTTCGTAGCCAATTCCCGGTACTGAAACGGGCAAGGCGCCTTCGGGCGCGGTAATCTCCTTGAATAGCAGCCGCGCAGCGACATCCATGAAAGACGCGGTCTTCCCAAACAAGCCATAATAGACGGTCAATTTCGAGATATCGGTGGCGTCTAGATAATAGGGGGCGTTTGCGGCAAAGACAATGATATTCTTGTCACGGGTCAGGTCTGGCCGTTCGGCCAAGAAACGCTGGAGGGCCAGGGATTCAGGCCGGTCGGTATCAACATTGAGCATCGTAAAGACAACCCAATGGGCTCGACTGAGTTCTGACTCTTTCAAAACAGTCTCTTCAGCCCCATCGAGCATCATTGTGAGTTGTTCGAACGTATATGAGCTCAAGTTGTTGGCTGTGATCAACCCTTCTGCGGCAGGCCCATAGAGATTGATTACAGATTGCGCCAATGCGCCCGCAGCCAGCGCGGATTGTGGTTCGCAATAGCTGCATTGAGCAACGGTTATGGTGTCTGTGATGAATACAATATGGTCGTTGATATCGGGTGCGTTAGGGAACACATTATCGATTTCGCTCAATGGAGGGCTGATCAATGTCGCGCCACGTTGGGCGACCTCGGAGGTGATCTGGCGGGATTCAACCGAGTTGAGTTCTTCTAGGTTTCCCGAGTTTTGAACCAGGTTTGGGGTTAGAAAACCATATATGCGGAATTTGAGAGTCAGAATGCGCAGAACCGATTCGTCAACCCGCTGTGCGAATACTGGGTCTTCGCGATATTTTTGAGCAAAGAATTCCAGGGTATGCAAGATGGTGTTATACGAATCAGGCTCTCCGCTGCCGATAAAGTTGTTAAGGTAGAGGATGTCGTTCCCAGCTAAAAATGCGTCCAGCGCAAGCCGGCGGGCGTTGAAGGTTTGCTCGGTTGGATCGTGGAAGCGGCGTACGGCGCGGCTGCCCAGGTCGTCACTGATGATCACCCCACCACTTTCGCGCCAGGCTGCGAACGGAGCTAGCTCCATCAGCAAAGACAGCGCGGGCTGATCGAAGCTGATGGGACGGGTTGTGGAGCGAATATTTCCCTGAAGGCCCTGGTAGCGGATGTGAGAGACCAGAAGGGCATCCAGACGCGCCGTCTCTTCGCTAGCATTGCCGGTGACTGTAAAGAAGGGTGCCAGTTCGATCTGCTGAAGTTGCTCAAGTGATTTTCGTACCGTAGCGACCTCGAATTCTGGCAGGCGATCTGCGCTCCCCAACCCAGGGAAATGGGTGCCCACTACGGCGATTTTATTCTCCGCTCCCACATGAACGCCTTCGATATAGCCCTTGGCAATTTCGCCAACCCAGTAAGGGTCACCGCCGAAAACGCGCACGTTCAAGTCGCCCTCTCCCTCGGGGTTCGGCGTATCCGAGACATCCAGGGAAGGGCCAAGAAGTAAATTGAATCCCAGGGCTGCGAGTTCGCGTCCCGCGACAATGCCAACTTGCTTAGCCAGTTCAGGATTCCAGGTAGCGCCCATGGCCAACTGGCTGGGCATGGGTGTCAACCCAGAGAAGATCTCGTCGTTGGGAGGGCCGTCTCCTTCCTGCGATATACCGATAAATAGAGGAATATAGGCGGGTCGGAATGAATCGCCAGAAACAAGATTGGTGTGGTCTGCGAGTGTGCTGGTGTAGCGGATATTTTGGAGTTGATCGGTCAGAGACCAGGTATCGGGTACGGTCTGTTCTGCAGCGGCAAAGTTATCATTTTCGGCGCTGAGGATCACGCCCCCTAAATAGTGATTGGCGATCAAGTCGTAAATTTGTGTCTCTTCGTTGGCATCGGTGCCCTGGAAAGTCACCAAGAAGAGTTGGCCAACACGTTCTTCAGGAGTGAGCGTCTCGAGCAGTTCAAGGGCGCGTTCATCCGGGCTGTCCTCCTGGGACAGCGAGGCAGCTTGCGCGGGCAGGACAGGGACGATATATGCCAACAGAACTAAGACGATCAAAAATCGTCTGGCGTGATAGCTCCTCATACTTCTCCAAATGCAGTCGTGATCAGGTGAATCCTGATTTTGGCGAACGACAGTTATATTAAAGCGCGCTCTTCTACGAGTATATGGCGGAGCAATTTTCTGCGTGCGGCCCCGCTGAGCAATTCCAGATCACGAATTCCGAGGGGGTCGATCTCCTCCCGAATGAGTTTGAGTTCCTGTGCGCCTGGCGGAGGGGTTTCCTGAACCTGGGATGAGATCTCAAGATCGAATTTCGTCTTGGCTTGTATGCGCTCTATGGATACTCCAGGATGAAAAGACGTCAATCGCATATGGCCATTTGCGAAGTCGAATTGACCTAGATCCGTGATCAGATATTGGGGACCCTCACCATGCGTTCTGGCGGAGTTATGGCCTAGACCAGAAAGGAAATCGAGTTTGGGCACAAAGGATACCCTTGAGTGGCGCGGGATGTAGAGGTATATGTCACTGATAAACGTGGTTACATCTGGGATGCCGCCAGAGCCGGGCAAGCGCAAGCGAGGATGCGCATAGTCACTACCGAAAGCCAGGTTATTGAAATTGCCTTGGGAATCGATTTGCCCAGGACGGAAGAACTCTTTGGGGCGCAAGTTGGGCAGCACATCTGCTGCCGCGCGCACGAACCCCACATTGGTCATCGAGCGATCCAGCCACAAACTCTCGATGTCAGAGATCCGCAAAGGGGCGGGGTGTCGGCAAAGACCCTGGCCGATGGCTGAAGCAAAATAGAGATTTGGCGCGTGCATGTGCCTAGCCAGCAAGTAAGCCGCGGTGACTAAGGGTGTAGCAATCCCTTGCGCGACGATCTCGCCATCCTCGACCTGGCGCGCCATGCTGGTGATCATGATTTCAGCAGAAGTAAATTCCATAGAACTATTCATTCAAATTCCAGCCCGTTGCCTTACTTAGAATTTATGATTTCCTGGTGAAATTCGGGCTGGATATTCCCACCACTAATCACAAGAACAGCGGGTCGCTGGGTAATGATCCCTGAGAGCACTGCAGCCAAGACCACTGCGCCAGCAGCTTCGATAATCTCACCATGAGCTTGCCAAGCATAGGCGATCGCATCCACAATCTCTTGCTCACCTACCAGAACGATCTCGTCCACATATTTTCGAATCAGCGGAATGGTGATCGATCCTTCCTCCACGGACCCAGAGATGCCATCGGCAATGGTTGGTGTGTCTACTTTGATATCTTGCGTACCCTGATAAAACAGCGCATGCATAAAGGGTTCTGCCTTAGTCTGTACGCCCACTAGTTTAGGTTGATTGGGTATGTGCTTTAGCGCAGCGCCGACTCCTGCTAAAAGCCCACCTCCGCTGACGGGAACCAACCAAACGGAATCCTCGGGATTGAAATTAGGATACGATTGGAGTTGTCGGATCGTTTCAGTTGCCAGCGTAGCTTGCCCCGCGATGACATGGCCATCGTTGTAAGGTGAAACCCAGCTGGCATGGCTGCCTTCAGCCTGGGCTAAGGCTTCCTTTTCGGCAGCATCATACCCGCCTGAGACTAGCTTTACTTGGGCTCCTAGCTCCTGCATTGCCTCCACTTTTACGGCAGGGGCATGATCTGGTGAGTAAATCGTTACTGGTGACTTAAGCTTCCGGCCAGCTAGCGCAACGCCTTGCCCATGATTTCCAGCCGAGGCCGCCAGCAGCCCAGCTTCACGCTCCCAATCTTCCAATGTCAGGATCTTGTTGAATGCGCCGCGTGCCTTGAATGAACCCGTCACTTGCCGGTTTTCCCACTTGATGAATAGATCTTTTGTAGAGTCGTACGTCAAAGGGGTTTCAAAGATGTGTGAAGCAATCCTTTGCTGCGCCTCTTCTATCCAGTGATGCGGGATCATTGAGTAAGCGCCTCCGAGCGCTGTTCTGCCTCGATGGTCTGGCGCGCCAAGAGCGGATCATCGGTAAAGATGCCATCAACGTTCCATTGATAGAGGTTGGCAATATCATTTGGATGATTGACCGTATAAACGTGGACTCGATGACCCAGGCGATGTTGCTGTTTAATAAGCTGGCGGGTCGTATCCTGGAGGGAGGGGTGCAGTGCCTGGTGATGGACCCAGCGCCCCAAGGTTGACCGGGCCATTGTGCCGCTAAATCCAGGCATGAGTAAAAATCCTACAGGGATATCCGGTAGCAATTTGTGGATCCGCCTCAGCGCGATGGGATTGAAAGAAGAAAATAGGACTCGTTTATAAAGGTCGTGTTTTTTGACTAAGGCAGCAACTTTTGCGGGAAGGTCATCTAGGGGTGATGAATAATTCTTCAACTCAACATTGATGAAAGTTTCCCCCCCAAAGGTTTCGAATACTTCGGTGAGAGTGGGAATGCGTTCCTCACAGAAAGCCACATCGAAGGAGCAGCCTGCATCAAGTTCCTTGAGCTCCGCAAGAGCCATGTCTTTGAGTTGGCCACTGCCATCGGTAGTCCGATCTACTGTCTCGTCATGGAAAACCACAACGTGCCCATCTGCGCATATGGTGGCATCCAATTCGATGGCATCAGCGTTTTGGCGGATTGCCAATTCGAAGGCCGCTAGAGTATTTTCTGGAGCATATGCGCTAGCTCCCCGGTGGGCGAAAATTATTGGGCGTGGAAGCTGTTCAAGCATGGCCTCTCTATTGAACCGCTATAAGTCTACGAAATAAGCCGCGGCTGCCCGGTCTAGCAGATCGCGTGTCATGCGAGGCTCAGTGGACACGAATTCGGAGATATCCAAAATCTGGTCGCAAAGGTCGCGGGGGTGGGAAGCGCGTAGTTTGCGGTTATTTTTGATGTACCACTCTTGTAGCAGATACGCTAAGCCTTGGTCGCGGTATTCAACCCCTTTATTTTTGGCCATGCGTTGGAAAATCTCACGGTATTCTTCGTAGCTTGGGTCCCCAACCTCGATCTTGTGTCGCAAACGCCTGAGAAAGGCCTCGTCTACCAGGTCCTTTGGGGGCAGGTTGGTGGAGAAGACAATTAGCACATCGAACGGGACCTCGAGCTTGCGGCCCGTGTGCAGGGTCAGGTAGTCGATGCGGTTTTCGAGGGGCACGATCCAACGGTTAAGCAAATCGCGCGGGCGGACCAGTTGACGGCCGAAGTCATCGATAAGCAATATGCCCCCATTGGCTTTGACCTGGAAAGGCGCTTCATAGAATTTGTTGACATCATCAAAAACCAAATCTAGGCCTTCCATTGTCAGCTCGCCGCCGGTCATTATGAAGGGTCTGCGGATGAGCACCCAGCGAGTATCACGTCGCGAGCCAGCCCGCAGCGAGCCGGTGCCTTTATCAGTGGTGTGTTTTTCTGGGGCGCGCTGGTGATTTACGGTATCGTAAAGCTTGACCACCTGACCATCCACATATAGGGCGTACGGGATATACATGGTCGTTGCCAGGATCATTTGGCCAACGGCACGTGCAATGCTGGTCTTGCCATTTCCTGGGGGACCATACAAGAAGATGGATGTGCCGGAGTTGACTGCTGGACCTATGCGTTGGAAGGTCGATTCGCCTAAAACCAGGTGGGAAAGGGCTTGTCTCAGTAGGCGGTGAGTAACGCGCAGGCGACCTCTCTGCTGGTTTTTGATCGAGCGGTTGTAGATCTCCAGGGGTACTGGTGCTGGTCCAGCGTACTGACTGCGCTCAATTGCTTCGCGGGCGCGGGCAATCCCTGCGCTGGTGATAGCATACTGGTAAGCGCCCTCCCCCAAGCCCATTTGGGATGATTTCACCTCGACGAACTTCTCCCGTTTTAGGACGTTCAGGATTTGGTCAGTCACGCCGGCAAAGGGCAGGGCAACTGCTTCTGCAATTTGGAAGCCAGTCAGATAGCCTTGAAAATATAATACTTTGAGAACCAAATCTTGCAGCCATAACTGAGAAAGACCGGTATCGCTGACCTTAGTAATCGGTGGTGGAACGAACGTACCTGATTGCGTCGGTGGATTTATTTGGCCAGTTTGTGGATCCATTAAGCTCATACAGATCTCCCATCCGGAAAATGTTTGACCATCATGCGTGAAAAGATTATAGCATGGGAAAGTTCAGAACATTATTTCAATTGAGGTATAATCCCACGCATGAAACTGACCGTACTCATTCCTATTTACAATGAAATTCACACGATTCGAGAGATTATTAAGCGTGTGCAGGAGACAGATTTAGCTGATGAGATCTTGCTTGTCGATGATGGTTCCACCGATGGGACGCGCGACATTCTCGATGAGCTAAATGGTCAAGGGGCTATACGAGTTATCTTACATGAAAAGAACCGAGGCAAGGGGGCAGCTGTGCGTACGGGGATCGAGAATGCGACGGGAGATGTACTGCTTATCCAAGATGCAGACCTGGAGTATGACCCCAGAGATTATCCCGCATTACTGAAACCGATCGAGGAAGGTTTGTCTGATGTGGTATATGGATCGCGCTTCTTGGGGGCGCCGCGGCGAGTGGCAATGTTCTGGCATATGGTGGCTAACAAACTGCTTACCCTGATGACCAATATCCTCTATAACACCATCCTCACCGATATGGAGACGGGTTACAAAGTTTTCCGCAAAGAGGTTATTGAGGGGGTCCCTTTGCATGCCAAGCGCTTTGAGTTTGAGCCGGAATTTACTGCCAAAATCCTGAAGCGGGGTGTGCGCATCTTCGAGGTGCCGATTTCCTTCAACCCGCGTGATTATGAAGAGGGGAAAAAGATCGGCCTGAGCGATGCCTTCGAGGCAGTTTGGGCTTTGATCAAATATCGTTTTGTAGATTAAGAGTGCTGAAAAATCAATGCCTGCGTGGGACACGCAGGCATTGATTTTTCTCGAAATTATGTTTCCGAAGGTTTGATATCCCTGACATTGAGTTGTAAGGATTTTTTGCCGCGAAATTCGTTGACTTCAAAAAGATAGAGCAGGTCGATGCTTTTTGGCAGATTGCCATACCAGTGTCCGTGCCTGAACGCTATGGCGTCGAAGGTAATCGTGCCATCGCTGACGACCAGTTTTAGGTGGGCGCTATCTTTCCCTACGGCGCGGCTGCTCATCACGTTGACGTTCCGGCTAAGGAAAACTACCTGGGGGTTGCCGTACCCAGTGGGTTGCAGCCAATCCAAATATTCCAATATTTCTGGTTTTAACTCCGATAGGGGCAACTCGAGATCAGCGTTTAGAGTTGGGCGCAGGTCCTGATCTGCCAGTTGTGCCTGTGCAATGGCTTGCATGCGTTCGATAAACTGAGGTAGCTTTTCATTGTGGATCGTGAATCCGGCTGCAGCCGCATGGCCACCATATTTCACCAGTAGGTCAGAGCATCGGTCGAGGGCTTCTGTGATATGAAATTCCTGGATACTGCGACAAGAGGCGCGTGTGAATTCCTCATCAGCGTGACCGATTATCGCAGGGCGATAGTATTGCTCTGTCAAACGGGATGCAGCCAGGCCAACGACACCGGCGTTAAACTCTGGATGTGCAGCAAACAGGATCCAAGAGTCGCTATCTTCTGCAAAGGCCAGTTCTTCAGCCATGGCCTGAATGCCGCGGGTGATATTTTGGCGTTTTCGATTTTGTGCTTCTAGTTGTTGGGCAATGCGCCCGGCCTCGTACACATCCTGTGTAGTCAGCAAGGTTAGCGCGTCCAGGGCGGTATCCAATCGACCAGCGGCATTCAAGCGAGGACCCAGCGCGAAGCCGATATCCATCGCGGTCACATTAGCGGGTTTGAGCCCTGACACACCAATCAACGACATCAAGCCTTGTCGGCGTGGTTTGCGGATCAATTTTAAACCTCGGCGTACCAGGGAACGATTTTCACCGGTCAGCGGGACCAGGTCGGCGACGGTGCCTAGTGCGACGTAATCAAGGTAGGTGTCGATTTTACTATCTTCACCTTTGAGCTTGCAGTCCAGGGCTGCTGCCAGCTTGTAGGCCACACCGACTCCAGCGAGATTCTTCTCTGGGTACGGGTCGTCAGGGCGCTTAGGGTCGATCACGGCCACGGCGTTTGGCAGGATTTCTCCGGGGGTATGGTGATCGCAAATGATCAGATCCACCCCCAAACTACGCGCGTGATCCGCCTCATCCAAGGAGCGAATCCCACAATCTACGCTGATGATGATGTCCACACCCTCGTCGCTCAAGGCATTTATCGCCGCTATGTTTAAGCCGTATCCTTCGTCAAACCGATGAGGAATATAGCCCAGAACATCCACATTGAGCGTGATGAAATAATCCAGCAGCAGGGCAGTGGCTGTGACGCCATCGACATCGTAATCGCCATAAATGGCGATCTTTTCACCACGATCAATTGCATGGAGCAGCCTATCGACGGCTTGATCAATGCCCATCAGTTGGAATGGGTCCATATCATGAGGCGCTTGAGCCTCTAAAAATTGGCGCGCTTCAGCATGGGTGGCATAACCACGATTGAAGAGGATTTGTCGCAAGATGGGAGGATAACCTTGCAAGGCTTCGTCAGCGCTTGCTGAAATTCGAGGGGCGATTTGCCAGCGTTTCGCGAGTGTTTTCATGCTTCTACCGCAGTGCGCGCCAGAATCAGCGCGCCAATCATCCCGGCGTCATCACCCAATGCAGCGGTGGTAATGACCAGGTTTTCTGTGTATGTGGAATTCATAACATGCTCTTTGACGGATTGCCTAATAGGTTCTAACAGCAAATTGCCACTCAAAGATACGCCTCCGCCAAAGATGACAATGCTGGGATTAAAGCAGTGGAGAAAGTTTGCCAGGGTTAGCCCAAGGAAATTGCCAGCCCGCTGGTACGCTTTCAACGCGAGGGGGTCGCCCTTGCGGGCAGCTTTGGCAATGGTCTTGGCAGTGACCTTTTTGGCCTTGGTGAGCGAGGAATCGATCCCACTAGCCAGCTGACTTTTTGTCCAGCGGGCGATATTCTTGCCAGAAGCCAGGGCTTCCAGGTGTCCATGGTGACCGCAGCCACAAATCGGACCATCGGGGATTACGGTGACATGGCCTAATTCTGCCGCCATACCTCGCTCGCCGTGTAACAACTTGCCATCCACAATGATCCCGCTGCCAATCCCCGTGCTGATAGTCATATAGATGAGATGAGCGTGTCCCTGACCGACACCTGCCTTCCACTCGCCTAGCGCGGCCAGGTTGGCGTCATTGTCCAGGAATACGGGCACATTGAATTTGCTATTTAGGAATTCCACAATCGGGAAATCTCGAAAGGCGGGGATGTTTGGCGCGGAATAGATCACTCCCTCGCTAGGATTTAGAGGCCCGGGAGCCGCCACACCAATGGAGATGATTTTCTCATCTGGTGGACAAATTGATTGGATGAGTTCAACTAGGATATCTTTGGGGGTCGCGTCGGGATTTTGGGTTGGGACTCGCTGAACTGTGATTGGCTGATACCCTTCGGATGGGAATGCCGCACCTCTCATTAGAGTCCCACCAATGTCGATGGCGATGTAGATGCTCATGCGCCAAAGTATAGCATAGTGAGCCTGCGGACGAATATCCGTTTGGTTGAATCAAGGGGAGTTTTCAGCCACCAAAAAATAACCCAAGGGAAAGAATTCGCTTGTAATCTCTATCAATCGCTTTCCCGTCCGCGTTCGCGAAAATCGGTAGACTATTTCTTGGACGCAGATGGCTGCGACCCTTCCAAAGATTGGGATCGTGTGAATATGCTTGGCAATGAAATCTGTGAGCACTTCAAGGGAACCTCCCAATGGCCTCAGCTCAATGATCTTGAATCCAGATTGCGAAACGAAATGTTCGAGTGCATAGCGTGAATAACGGTAATAATCTTTTGGCTGCTCATGGAGCGCGTAGAGAAAGGGAGTGTTTAGGATGATGATTCCACCAGGTGCCAAAATTCGAGACATTTCATCCCATAGCAGCCCTGGAGTAAGGATATGTTCGAGAACATCAGAGAGAACCAGGGTGTCGTACTCGTTATCTCTGATTGGTAAAGGGTGTCGCAAATCGCAGACCAAATCGAGGTGGAGGGTTCGACGATCTGATAGATCTCTGTCGGTGCATAGCACATCCTTAATGTATTGCCCGTAGGCCTGATATAAGGGAATGTTCCCGCAACCCAAGTCGATAAGTTTTCCCCTGGCGTGATTCTTGAGTGAATCTTGGTAAGCCATGGCAATCAGGTCCCCCATCAAACGAGATCCAACCTGCATCTCGTTTGGGTTTCTGGAAGCGCGCAATTTCCCTCTTCGGAATTCAAATTTGCTTGGCTGCCATTCTGATTCGTTTCGCATGACTGTGAATATTACCATCAGTAGTTACGCACTTGATGCGGATTGGGCTGGGAATAGGGGGTGGGGGCTACGCCCCCACCCCCTATTCCCAGCCACTTTCTCGCTGGACTGCGTAAGCCCTAATGCAATTAGTAAAGCCGTGCATTCCCGAGCGTTCATTGTTGACGGGGGTATGAAAGCTTGCTATGATCATACCCATGGCTACCAACAAGAAATGGCGCCCGCTGGGTTTGAGGAAGCGAATTACGCGATCATTTCGATGGCTCCGACCTGGACTGGGGGTCAAGCGCTGGGTGGGGCGACAACCTTTTTAGCAGTCGGATTTGCGCTCCTTGTCTTGGATATCTACCGCACTGTACCAGATACCTGGTGGCTGCCTGTTATTCAAGCAATTTCTTTGCAGACCCTGCCAAGATTGCTGCGTGTGATCATCTTTGGGGGGATTGGACTATTGATTGTGATGGGCGGCATCTATGGATTAAACCGCTCCTTACTATTGCCCTTCAGGCGGCCCGGACGTGATGTCGTGGATACAATCGAAACGCACCGACGTCGACAGGTCGGCCCCAGGATCGTGGCCATCGGTGGTGGTCATGGCCTGGCGACACTATTGCGTGGCTTGAAAGATTACTCTCACCGCATTACTGCAGTGGTCACAGTGGCTGACGATGGCGGTTCGTCTGGGAGATTGCGTGAAACCCTTGGGATTCTGCCTCCCGGCGATATCCGCAACTGTCTGGCCGCGCTTTCCAATGACGAGGCCATGATGGCGCAGCTATTCCAATATCGCTTCGCCAATGGTGGGGGTGGGTTGGACGGTCATTCTTTCGGCAATCTATTCATCACGGCTCTCTCAGGGATCACTGGAAGTTTCGAAGAAGCTATAGCTGAGTCTGGCAGAGTGCTGGCTGTGCATGGACGCGTTTTGCCCTCATCGCTGCATGATGTCAAGCTGGTTGCCGACATTGTGCCACCTCATGCCACCCAAGAGGTGCGCATACGCGGGGAGAGCCGCATTCCCAAGGTTGGAGGGCGCATCCGGAGGGTTTGGCTGGACCCTAACAGTCCGCCGGCTTTTCCCAAGGTAGTCCAGGCCATTTTGGGAGCGGATCTGATCGTCGTTGGCCCAGGCAGCCTGTACACCAGCATCTTGCCAAACTTATTGGTTCCGGATATTGCTGCTGCTATTCGCGCAAATAAGGGATTCAAGGTCTTCATCTGTAACGTAGCCACTCAGCCAGGAGAGACCGAGCGGTTCTCGTGCAGCGATCATATCCGTGCCGTTGACGAACACGTTGGCAGCGGTCTTTTTGATTTAGTACTCCACAATAACGCTCATCAGGGGAAATTGCTTGAAGAAATGCAATGGGTTTCCTTGGGAGATGCATCAGAAATTGGATACCCAATGTACATGATCGACATGGTCGATGAAAATGAACCCTGGCACCACGACTCTAAGAAATTAGCCTCAGTCTTGATGGACCTTTATCAGGCTCGCACAGGACCTTTGGCTCCTTCTTGATGTATCATTCTAGCCACATCCTGAAATTCGATTAAGGCGATTGGACAGAAATTACAGTAATATAAATTGGGAGGAGGCTTTCAAGTGGGAGAGAATTCCAGATTAGTAACATTTGATGACTCAATTCCAGGCAATCACTTGGATTCTCAAACGGATATTTGGCGCGCCAACGCGCTCAACATCTTATTGCTAGTTGCAGTAGTTGTCTTCACGCCTGCAATCATCGTATGGTTTTTCCGATTCCAATCCTTAAAAGATATTCTCGATTCCGCGTTCGTTTATTTTGCAATTTACCTTATTACTGTGGGGTTGGCTGTTTTTCGGCAGATTGATTTTCGCCTGCGTGCTTGGTTCTTGATTGCGCTAACCTATCTTACGGGTACACAAGCAATGATATTAGGCGGATTGGCTGGGGATGGAAGAATTTATTTGATGATTTTGCCTATCATGGCCTTAATCCTCATCGGCGCTCGGGCAGGCGCATTCATGTCTGCCTTGGCAGTCATTACTTTTATTGTCCTGACATTTGCAGCTTCTCAAGGCTGGTTAGATGATAAACTGCTTTTCTTAGACAACCCCGTTGATCTGGCAACATGGACACAAGAGGGGATCGTCATGGCGGCATGTTTGGCGCTAATCGTGGTCCTCCAATGGAAATTTAACCAGTTTTTGGAGAGTACGGCCACAAAAAATTCCAGCCTCTACGAGCAGATCCGCACAATTGCTACTGAGCTAGAGCAACGCGTTGTGGAGCGCACGTCAGAATTGCAGAATGCATACCAGAAACTGCACTCTCGAGAAAAAAAATTGCGAGTCGCAAAAGCTGAGGCTGAACGCGCTAACAACGCCAAAAGCGAATTTCTTTCTCGCATGTCCCACGAGCTACGTGCTCCATTGAACTTAGTATTAGGATTCGCACAGCTATTAGAGATGGACCAGCAGGATCCTCTCTCACCCGCACAACTCAAAAGTGTCCGCTATATTCTCGATGAGGGAGAATATTTGCTCGGGATGATCGACGAGGTGCTCGACATCTCTCGCATCGAAGCTGGGCACATGGATATTTCAGAAGATGTTGTGGACCTCAGGGCCCTCGTCGATGAACTCCACAGCTTGACCGCTCCACTTGCTATTCAGAACCAAATTCGGATCGAACTGCACCCCTCCATTCAGGAGCAAATCAATGTGTACGCAGACCAGCAGCGTTTGCACCAGGTCTTATTAAACCTGATCTCGAATGCTATCAAATTTAATCGCGTCGGCGGAAGTATCATTGTTTCTTGTGAGCGTCGGGATCAACAAAGAATGCGTATTTATGTCCAAGATACTGGCATAGGAATTGAGCCAGATAAGATCGATGATCTGTTCATCCCCTTTGTCCGTCTTGAGAGCGAGAAGAGCGAAGTTGAAGGTGCAGGACTTGGCCTGGCGCTTTCGAAGCAATTGATGGGGTTGATGAATGGGGAAATTGGTGTGGAATCCACTCCAGGGAAGGGCTCTAATTTCTGGATTGAATTAGAATTGGCCGATCAACTCGAAGGCTGCTTGAAGGTAGAAACACAAACTGATGACCCTGCGGCAATCGTACTCCCCAAGAGCACGCTGTTATATATCGAGGATTACGAAGCGAATTATGAATTATTGCAAAAAGCATTAGCGGAATTTCCTCAAGTTGAGCTTCAGTGGGCCCGTGATGGCAATACTGGGCTTGACTTGGCTAGCCAACAACCCGACTTGATCTTGCTGGATTTGCGATTGCCAGATTTCCATGGACATGATGTGTTGAAGCGACTGAAACATAGTGATAGCACCCGAGAGATCCCAGTAGTTGTTTTGAGCGCCAATGCGACTCGCCATCAGATTAAATATATGCTAAATGCAGGGGCAATCGCGTATATTACCAAGCCCTATAAAATGAGAGCGATGCTCAAGAACATTCAGACCTGGTTATCGTGAACGGAAACTAAATGAGGGTATGAGGAATTCCACGAGAATCGAAAATTTAGGGTTTCTGGGAAACCCCGTGGTGAAATCAAGATTTGGGGGTAAAGGGCGTGCAACGCACGCCCTTTACCCCCAAATCTACTTAAATCCCTGGAGATTCTGGATTTAGACAATCTCCAATCAGTCCAAATGTGATACAATTCACGGCTGGTATATCGATTAAAAATGGTGGGTGGAACCGTTTCCACGCCATAAATAAATTATTATCTCGGAGGTTCATAATGACAACCAAAGTTGGAATCAATGGCTTTGGCCGTATCGGTCGGCAAGTACTTAAAGCAATTAGTGAGCTATACCCGGACACGTTGGAGGTCGTTGGCGTCAACGATTTGTATCCTGCAGAAACCAATGCCCATTTGTTTCAATACGACTCGAATTATGGCGTTTACCCTGGCACCGTTGAGGTCGTAGACGGCAATATTGTGGTCGATGGCAAAACCATTCAGGTTTTTGCTGAACGTGATCCTGGGGCTTTGCCCTGGAAGGATTTGGGCGTCGAGATTGTGCTCGAAGCAACGGGTGTATTCCGCGACACCAGTTCTGATCCAGGCCCACAAACCCATATCGAAAAGGGTGGCGCTAAGAAGGTCATCATTTCTGCTCCTGGAAAGAATGTGGATTTCACTACGGTATTGGGCGTCAATGATGGCCTTTATGATCCCGCAGCACACCATGTTCTCTCCAACGCCTCTTGCACGACCAATTGCCTGGCTCCACCCATGAAAGTCATTCTGGATAACTTTGGCATTGTCAAAGGGCTCATGACCACGATCCATGCCTATACCACCAGTCAACCCGTCTTGGACCTGGCTGCCAAGGATATGCGTCGAGCGCGTGCCGCCGCACTCAATATGATCCCCACAACCACCGGAGCTGCGAAAGCGATCTCGATGGTCATCCCTGAATTAGAAGGCAAAATGGATGGTTACGCCATTCGCGTTCCAACCCCCACTGTATCCATTGTAGACGCTGTTGTTCAGGTGGAAAAGAATGCTACAGCTGAAGATGTCAATGCCGCCCTGAAAGCCGCTGCCGAAGGGCCCATGAAAGGCTATTTAGGCTTTGAGACGAAACCACTGGTCTCCATGGACTACAAAGGCGACAACCGCTCTTCCATCGTGGATGCAGCGCTTACCAAGGTGATGGATGGCAACCTGGTCAAGGTTGTCAGTTGGTATGACAATGAATGGGGCTATTCCTGTCGCGCAGTCGATCTAGCAGCCCTGGTGACCAAATCTCTGTAGACGCAGAACATTGAAATTTACCTCGTGGTGCGTTTCCCGGAGTGAGGGGACGCACCACGCATTATGTATGGAGTAAGTGATGTTCAACAAGAAGACTGTCAAAGATCTAGATTTCGCCGCAAAACGCGTTCTCGTGCGCGTCGATTTCAACGTCCCACTCGATGCTGGTCGGGTAGCAGATGAAACTCGCATCCAGGCTGCCCTGCCTACGTTGGAATACCTGCTTGCCCAAGGTGCGGCATTGATCTTATGTTCCCATTTGGGACGCCCCAAAGGCCAGGCGGTTCCGGAATTATCCCTGCGCCCTGTGGCAGAATACTTGGATAATTTGGTTGATGTTCCAGTCTTCTTCGCAGAGGATTGCATAGGCCCCAAAGCGGATTCTGCCGCCAAGGCTCTCCAACCGGGACAAATCCTGGTTTTGGAGAATACTCGTTTCCATGCCGGCGAGAAGAAGAATGATCCAGAAATGGCCCAACAATTGGCCGCGCTGGCTGACCTGTTCGTTAACGACGCCTTCGGGACTGCGCACCGGGCTCACGCCTCGAATGTTGGGGTGGCTGACTATTTGCCGGCTGTGGCAGGCTTCCTGCTGGAAAAAGAGATCCGCTACCTTGGACAGGCCATTGCCGACCCCAAGCGTCCCTTTGTGGCCATTTTGGGCGGAGCCAAAGTCAGTGACAAGATCGGCGTGATCCGCAATTTATTGGGAACTGCCGATCAGATCTTGATCGGAGGGGGTATGGCCAATACCTTTTTTAGGGCTCAGGGCTATTCGATTGGTGAGTCGTTGGTCGAGGACGAATCACTGGATGTGGCGCGCGAACTGTTGTCGGAAGCTGGCCCAGCTTTGCGTCTGCCGGTTGATGTGGTCATCGCTGACGAATTCAATGCCGACGCTGACTCGAAGGTCGTTGGCATGGGTCCCATCCCTGACGGCTGGCGGATTTTAGATGTTGGCCCAGAAACGATTGCCGGATACTCCAAAGTCGTAACCGATGCGGGCACGGTGGCTTGGAATGGACCCATGGGCGTCTTCGAATTCCCGCGTTTCGCCAAAGGCACCTTCGAACTGGCTGAAGCTGTCGCAGAGAGTAAAGCTGAATCCATAGTGGGTGGTGGAGACTCGGCTGCGGCGATAAAGCAGTCTGGGTTGGCTGAAAAAGTCACGCATGTTTCTACTGGAGGCGGTGCTTCTCTGCAAATGCTGGAGGGGAAGGCATTACCAGGACTGGCAGCCCTGCAAGATAAGTAACAGAATACACCGGAAACAATTGTGTGCGAGGTGTTTGGGAGATCTCACACCTTTTCCGGTGAAACATCCTGTGCTGGATCGAAAATGATTCTTTGCGAAATCCTTGCATTTCTGGCCTATTCTTTACTCGGTGCTTTACAGCGGCTATAATCTGAAGACACCAATTAGGAGATAGATTATGCCATTTGTCGTCGGGGAGAACGTTGGCCCTTATCGAATAATCGCGCAGCTCGGACGCGGTGGTATGGCCACAGTGTTCAAGGCCTATCATCCTTCCTTGGACCGTTATGTAGCGCTTAAAGCGTTGCACCCGGCCTTTATGGAAGACCCCAATTTTCTGGCACGTTTTCAGCGCGAGGCCAGGGTGGTGGCAAAACTCGAGCACCCCAATATCGTCCCAATATATGACTTCGCTGAGCACGAAGGCCGGCCCTACTTAGTGATGAAATTCATTGAGGGGGAGACCCTGAAGGCACGCTTAGTGCGCCAGGGTGTGCTACAGGATCAAATCAACAATATCGTGAAGGCAGTGGGCGAAGGTTTAACCTACGCACATGGCCGGGGCATCTTACACCGCGATGTGAAGCCTTCTAATGTTTTGATTTCCAATGATGAGCGCATCTACCTGGCGGATTTCGGCCTTGCGCGCATTGCCCAAGCTGGCGAATCGACCATCTCAGGTGATATGATGCTGGGCACTCCCCAATACATCTCTCCTGAGCAAGCCATGGGGATCAGTGAATTAGACGAGGGGACTGACATCTATTCCTTTGGTGTAATGCTCTATGAGTTGTTCGTCGGCCAGGTCCCGTTCAGTGCAGACACACCCTTCTCCATCATCCACGATCATATCTACACTCCCCTGCCTTTGCCGCGTGCGGTCAACCCGGATGTGCCTGAAGCCATCGAACGTGTTTTGTTGAAAGCGCTGGCTAAAGAACGCGCGGATCGCTTCGAGACCATTTCTGTACTGGTGGAAGCGTTCTCCCGGGCATTCTCTGCAACGGGAGCGGCTCTGGCTGCTGTAAGCGCGACACCAGTTCTTCCCACCGTCGCAGAGCAAATCGACGAACCGCTCGAGAGGATATCCCTACGGAGTCGATCCCAGAGCCTGTCGAAACCCCCAGCGTACCAACCGAGGCGATGAAGAAGAAAAAGCCCTTTTTTAGACGCTTGCGTTGGTGGCAAATTGCCATTATTGTTGTGGGCCTACTATTTTGCTGTGTGCTCTCACTGGGAGTTCTCAGTCAGATCCAACAGCGGCAGCAGCAAGATGCTCAAAACACAGTCACCACCACTGAGGTAGTAAGGGAATTCCCCACGAATACGCCATTCATATCTGATGGAAATGACCAGATTAGCCGCGCCAAACAGCTTGTAGAAGAGAATCCCGATGACCCTCAGGCTCATCTTGAATTGGGGATTGCTTACTTTGACACCAACCAATCTCGTTTGGGTGAAGATGCTTTTCAACAGGCCCTCAGCTTAAGCAATGGTGCTTTGGATGTGTATCTTAAAGTGCTGGAGATATTAAAGGAAAAAGAACTTTGGCTCAACGCGACCAAAGTTTATTTGGAAATGTTCCAAAGTCACCCCGATCAGGTCGGCGGTCCAGAGATGGACGATTTCCACAAATCTGCATATCTTGGGGCTACGTTCCCGGTTGCTGCGGATTATGTCCCATTGACTGCGATTGCAGAAATCGATAAGGAATTCGAACAAATTCTTAAGGCGCGTTATTTGCTGTTCAATGAAAACGCCGAGCGAGCACAAGCCATTCTCGATGAGTTAGGAGAAAGTGGAAGAAGCTACCCAGAAGCGCAATTGGTACAGGCAGAACTGTACAATGTCCAGGGCAAGACAAGGGATGCTGCGGAAATCCTGGAAGTCTTGTTGAAATCAGATGACACTCCCTCATGGATGGTAGATTTAATCAATGAGGTGATCTACTCTTTTAAGAAGGAGAGCGATACTCCAGAGCCATCCATGAGTGTTGCTGAAGCCCTGGCGCTGCGCGATGCTGACCCAGAAAATCCCTGGGCTCAATTGGATTACGTGGAAGCCCTGTTAGTCGCGGGTGAATTTGGACAAATCGAAGCAGAGATGCAGAAAGCATTGGATCTCTCCGGTGATGACCCGGCAGTATATTTCCACGCCGGGAACTTGCTCGCGCAGAACAATATCAATCTATTTGCCGTGGACATGTATGTCTCGGCGGCGAACCTCTCCGGAGATCCGGATTACGAAGGGGTTTTTGATCGTACCAACGAGGCGCTGTATTTGAGTTCGGTTGGGGCAGACGCCATAGTGCATCTCGAAACATTAGAGGCAGATCTAGACCCCTTGATGATGGAAATTGCCCGCATTCGCAACACACTGCACAATGATGACAAAGAGGTCGCCAGATACAAATTTCAGACTCTTAGAGAAGAATCTGCTGAAACGCCTGAGTTGCTCTTGCTGGAATCTGAAATCATATCAATTTTTGGTGACGATCAAACAGCCATCGCGCAATGGACAGCTTTGGTAGAAGACGAGTCCGCGCCCTTCTGGGTTCGAAGACAGGCGCGTATCATGATACAGAAATTTGATCAATGAGGTGAATAATGCGTAAGAAGTTTGTTGCGGGAAACTGGAAGATGAATAATACCATTCCTGAAGCCCGCCAATTGATAACTGAGTTGTTGCTGACATTGAAAGCCCTGGAAAATATCGACCGGGCAGTATGTCCTCCGGCGACCAGCCTACCAATGGCAGCAAAGCTGCTCGAGGGGAGTGGTGTAGGGCTTGGGGCGCAAAATATGTATTGGGAAGAGAGCGGCGCCTATACAGGCGAATTAGCGCCGACTATGGTTGCCGAGCTGTGTGAATATGTCATCATTGGCCATTCTGAGCGCCGCCAGTATTTTGGTGAAACGGAAGAGACTGTCAACCTGAAAGTGAAGGCTGCATTAGAGCACGGGCTGACTCCAATCGTTTGTATTGGCGAATCCTTGGAAGAGAACCAGGCTGGCGAAACCGCCACAGTTGTCTCTCGGCAAGTGCGAGGGGGGCTGGCTGGTCTCACCCCGGAAGAAGGAGCCAAGTTGGTAATTGCCTACGAGCCCATTTGGGCCATTGGGACAGGACTGGCGGCCACTGCTGAGGATGCCAATGCCATTCATCGCGATGTTGTGCGACCTGCTCTGGCGGAGATTTTTGGGGAAGAGGTCGCTCAAGGGATTCAGATCCAGTATGGAGGCTCGGTCAAGCCCGACAACGCAGCAGGCTTCTTCGCCCAGTCAGATATCGATGGTGCGCTTGTGGGTGGTGCCAGTTTGAAGGCGGAATCATTCTCGGCGATAGCCAAAGCGGCTGCGGAGGCGTAGTATTGAAAGGATGCAAAAAATTCAGGGTAGTGCTGCGAAGCAGCACTACCCTGAATTTTTTCTAGTCTCTCATGTTGACCCAACTTGATGGTCTGCAATGGATGCTGCTGGCGCTGATCCCCTTGATTTTTCTTCAGCGAGCTTTCCATAGAGAATTGCAGGCTGTCTTTTTTTTGATCACCCGTCGCATGGACATCTCATTGGTGATCTTCTCTTTGATCTTTCTTCCCGGCGTGCTGCTCCATGAAGCCAGCCATTATTTGATGGCCAACTTGTTGCGAGTGCGTACAGGGCGCTTTTCTCTCATACCCCAGAGACTTGCTGATGATCGTTTGCTGATGGGTTATGTAGAAACCGCCCAGACAGACTTTTTCAGGGATGCCCTGATTGGGGCCGCGCCGCTGTTCAGCGGGGGTTTATTCGTCTCCTATGTGGGCCGCACCCAATTGGGGCTGCTCTCCCTTTGGGATGCTCTGACCAGCCTTGATTTGGCAACCTTGTTAGGGTCGCTTTCTGCGGTCTATGATCGACCAGATTTTTGGATATGGTTCTATCTGACGATGGCGGTCAGCAGTACCATGCTGCCCTCGAGCACCGACCGTCGCGCCTGGTTACAATTAGCCCTGGTAGTGGCGGTGTTGCTCGGCCTTGGAGTATTGGTTGGCGCAGGTCCGTGGATGTTGATAAATATCGCCCCAGCACTGAATGAAGCGCTGCGCTCCTCGGCTGTTGTGCTTGCTATGAGTGCCGCTCTCCACCTGGTTGTGCTCATGCCCACATTATTTGTCCGGCGCGTCCTTAGCCGCATTTTACGCCTTGATGTGGTATAAGAACGCGTAAAGTAATAGGTCCACGTTGGTGCGAAGCACCAACGTGGACCTATTACTTTACATATCTGAATTGTCACCCTGTGCCAAACTGACGGTCACCAGCGTCGCCCAGGCCGGGAACAATATAGCCGATGTCATTGAGATGGCTGTCGATGGTGGCAATATGAATGGGGACGTCGGGGTGGGCTTCCTGAAGGGTTGCGATACCCTCGGGCGCAGCCAGGATCCCCACAAACTTTATTTTGCTTACGCCCCATTTCTTAAGAATATCCACCGTTGCCACGGCTGATCCTCCCGTTGCCAGCATGGGATCCAGGATCAAGCAAACTGAAACGGTTGGTGCGACGGGCAATTTATTGTAATACGCGACCGGCTTTAGCGTGCGTTCATCGCGATATAAACCGATATGCCAGACCTCAGCGCTGGGCATCAAACCCCAGACGCCCTCGACCATCCCCAGGCCTGCCCGGAGAATGGGCACCAGGCCGATCGGTTCTTTCAGCTCATACCCTGTGGTTTGCGCCATTGGAGTTTCGACTGCACGTGGTGCGATCAATAGATCGGCGGTGGCCTCGTAGGTCATCAACGCAGAGACTTCACGAACCAGCTCGCGGAATTTCTTGGATAACGTGCTGGTATCTCGCATGCGCGTGATCTTATGTGCGACAAGGGGATGTTTGGATTCGAAAACATTGGACATGGGAACCTCCTGGGGGATGCACTTCTATTATATTAGAAAAATCTCGAAAATTGCCTGCGGCCTGCGCGGAGCAGGCCCCGCGCCCATTTTTCGGGTAAAATAGAACCTATGAGCGAATCTCAGAACCGAGTCATCGACCCTGAACCGAAACCCGGCGACCGGTTGGACCATGCTCTGCGTCCAACTCGACTGGCTGACATGATCGGGCAGACCCAGATCAAAGAGAATTTGCAGATCCTCATCGAGGCGGCCAAGCAGCGCGAAGAAGCCCTTGACCATGTGCTATTCTACGGCCCCCCTGGCTTGGGGAAGACGACCTTGGCACATGTGTTGGCTAATGAGATGGGTGTCAACATAAAGGTCACGGCAGGCCCCGCGATCGAAAGAGCTGGCGATCTGGCGGCGATCCTGACCAACCTTAGGGCGGGCGATATCCTCTTTATCGATGAGATCCACCGCCTGGGTAGAGCTGTCGAAGAAGTGCTTTATCCGGCCATGGAAGATTATGCCCTGGATATCGTCATCGGCAAGGGTCCTTCGGCTCGCTCGGTCCGATTGAAGCTACCACGCTTTACCGTGGTAGGTGCGACGACCCGCCTGGCCCTCGTTACCGCGCCCCTACGGGCGCGCTTCGGAGCTACCTACCGGCTCGATTTTTACGACCTGAAAGCGATGCGCGAGATCATCCATGTCGCCAGCGATAAGCTCGAAGTGCACACCGAGCCGGAGGGGATAGCGGCTATTGGGGAGCGCGCCCGCGGCACGCCGAGGGTGGCCTTGCGCCTGCTCCGCAGGGTGCGTGATTACGCCCAGGTGAGGGCGGATGGGATTGTAACGGAGTCTGTCGCCATGCAAGCTTTGGATCTGCTCAACATCGATGCTCGCGGCCTCGACGAGATGGACCGCCGGGTCTTGCGGGCCATCATCGAGAAATATAACGGGGGCCCAGTAGGCCTGTCGACGATTGCCGCCTCGATCAGCGAGGAGCCCGATACGATCATGGATGTAGTAGAGCCTTATTTGATGCAATTGGGTTTTCTAGAGCGCACTTCTCAGGGTAGGGTTGCCACCCCAGCTGCTTATGAGCACATTGGTTTAGAGCCGCCCCGCCAGCACCAACCAAAATTGCTATAGTAAAAAATGTCCTTGAAAAAAGGCGTCAGCGAACGCTACCATCCGCTGACGCCTTTTTTCGTGAAACTCCGCTGAATGAAAACTTCAGAATTTGACTACGATCTCCCTGAAGAATACATTGCCCAGATTCCCATGGAGCCGCGTGACGCGGCGCGCATGCTGGTGCTCCAGCGGGATTCAGGGAAGCTAGAGCAGGCCCACTTTCGTGATTTGGGTGGTTTCCTGCGCCCGAACGATATCCTCGTCCTCAATCAGACGCGCGTTATCCCGGCGCGCTTGTTTGGGCATAAGATTCCCACCGGAGGGCGGATCGAGTTGCTCTTGTTGCGACGACGCGAGCCCCAGGTTTGGGAAACCTTGGTCGGTGGTAAAGGTTTGATCCCAGGCAAAGTAATTCAAATTGAAAATGGCCCTCAGGCTGAAATCCAGGCGGACCTGGGTGGGCCGCGCCGGCTGGTGTGTTTTGCCGATCCGCTCTCAGAGCAACTTGATGAAATCGGCCACGTCCCGCTGCCGCCATACATTCTTGCGCACCTGGATGAGCCA
The DNA here is from genome assembly GCA_964458115.1 of uncultured Anaerolineales bacterium. GTDB lineage: Bacteria > Chloroflexota > Anaerolineae > Anaerolineales > UBA11858 > NIOZ-UU35. The sequence goes on from CAYWIC010000017.1 coordinate 39,549, forward strand.
GAGCGCTACCAGACTGTTTATGCACAGGAGCCAGGTTCAGCGGCTGCTCCGACGGCGGGATTGCATTTCACCCCTGCATTGATCGATCAACTCAAAGGGAGAGGAGTTCAATTCGCAACGGTGACATTGCATGTAGGCTTGGATACATTCGCGCCGGTCAACGAGGCCGATCCTCGCCAGCATCAAATCCATAGCGAGTGGTGCCAAGTCTCTCTGGAAACAGTACAAACGATCCATGCTGCGCGCCAAGCTGGAGGGCGTTTGATCGCCGTGGGGACGACCAGCGTACGTACATTGGAGTCTGCTGCCCGATTGTCTGATGAAGGAGACCTCCTGGCTCCCTTCGAAGGCCCCACTGATTTATTCATCTTACCTGGGTTCGAATTTCAGGCAGTAGACGCTATGATCACAAACTTTCACCTGCCGCGCTCTACATTAATCATGTTGGTCAGCGCGTTTGCAGGACGGAGCCGTGTTTTGACTGCCTATGAGGCTGCGAAAGATTGGGGATATCGGTTTTATTCGTTTGGCGACGCCATGCTGATCCTATAGAGTCCATAGACATTTCTAAACTTTCCGTACATATAACACAGCTCAAGGCTAGGACGCTTGAGAAACACCGTGCACTTATCAAAACTGAAAGATTCCTCCCACGTTTATCCTGGATAATATTCGGTATACTTGGTTTGTATGAGCGCGACATTACCAGTAGAATATTTGCTTCAAAGGTCTGAATCATAGTTGCAATTGAGAACGACTGCCTCTCGTGGGGTTGTTCTCTTTTGATGTCGAACGGAAGTTATCCGAATGATTGAAAATACAAACCATTTCACGCGACTGCAAACGCGATACTTTTGGGGTTTGGCTGTAGCCTGGACGATCGTTGTTGTTGGATCGCTCCTCATGAATATCAACCAAGTACGACAAAATACGCTAGAAGCAGCAAAAATTCAAGCTCGGATTGCTTTCGAAAAAGATCTGCTGTACCGCCGGTGGAATTCATTACATGGGGGTGTCTATGTGCCAATCACGGAGAAGACCCAGCCCAATTCATATCTGGCGGGCTTCGAAGAGCGAGATATTGTGACTCCGCAGGGAAAACAGTTGACCTTGATGAATCCGGCATATATGACCCGGCAGGTACATGAATTACAGAATGAAGAAAATGATCTACGTGGACATATCACCAGTCTCGATCCTCTCCGTCCGGAAAATACCGCAGATGAGTGGGAAACAGCGGCTTTACGCGAGTTTGAGAAAGGAGAGAAGGAAGTGAGTTCGATCGAACTTTTGGAGGGTGAAGAATACTTGCGGCTTATGCGACCATTTTTTACTGAAAAGGGCTGCCTGAAATGCCACGCGGGACAAGGGTATCAGATAGGTGATATTCGTGGTGGCATCAGTGTCGCAGTTCCCATGAAGCCTTTATTGGAAATCGAACATGATCAAGTGTTGATTTTGTGGGTAGGGCATGTTCCCTTGTGGTTAATCGGTTTGGGATCCATCCTGTGGGTGCGGGGCCGGTTAGCACGCAATGAGAAAAATCGTCTGGAGTCCGCGCAGGTTTTAATGGAGAGCGAAGCGCGCTTCAGGGCAGTTTTTGAGCAGGCGTCAATGGGTGTCGCCATAATCCGTTTCGGGATGGGGGAGCATGTTCGGGTGAACCAGCGATACGCATCCATGCTTGGGTACCTTGCAGATGAATTAGAGCAGAAGACGTATGCTGACATCGCTTACCCCAATGAAATTGATGCGAATCGTGAAGATGTAAGGAGCTTTTTCGCTGGTGAGATTCATGATCTGTATGTAACCGAGCGATATTATCACAAAGATGGCTCAACAGTTTGGGCAGACCTGACTGGTTCGAATCTTAGGGGTCAAGGGGATGAGCCGGATCAAAACATAATTTTTGTCAAAGATATTACTGAGCAGAAGAAGGTCGAGCAGGCATTGGAAGCGAGTGAGGCGAAGTTGAGATCTATCTTCCTTGCGGCTCCAATTGGAATTGGGCTAGTAGGAGTAAATAGGCAACTTCTTTGGGTAAACGACAAACTATGTAACATGATAGGTTATTCACGCAATGAGTTGGAAGGTAAAAGTGCGCGTTGCCTATATCCCTCCGATGAAGAATTTGAGATGGCTGGGCGTGAAAAATATCGCCAGATCGATGAGAAAGGATCTGGTTCGGTTGAGACTCGCTGGAAGCGCAAAGATGGCGTGATCATCAACATTCTCTTGAGTTCGACCCCCATCGATCCCGATGAGCGTGCTGCTGGTGTTACCTTTGCTGCCCAGGATATCTCTGATCGTGTTCAAGCTGAAAATTTACTCCAACTTCGTGCGGAGCAACTCGAATTATTGCAACAGGCCAGCCTGAAATTGACTTCAAATCTAGATTTGAATGCAGTGTTAAATGCCATCTTGGAACAGGCGATGCAATTAGTGACTGCAGATGATTCACATATTTTTCTATATGAAGATGATGTTCTTAGCTTTGGTGCAGTTAGATGGGCTGATAGTCAGCGAGATGGCCAATTCGCAGAACTTCGGCAGAATGGGTTGACATATTCAGTTGCTCGCAGTGGGAAGAGCATTGTGGTATTTGATATGAGTGATCACCCTCTTTATGAAGATTGGCCGCTGGAGGGTGCCATTATTGGATTGCCTTTGAAAATGGGGGATCAGGTAGTAGGTGTGATGAATGTTGCCCTAGATAACCCTTATGAATTTACACAAGAAGAGCTTAGAATACTGGAGTTATTGGCTGATCAGGCTGCGACCGGAATTGCCAATGCACGATTGCATGAGCAAGTTCAAGATTATGCACAAAATCTCGAAAACCGAGTCAAGGAACGAACTGAAGAATTAAATAAAACCATAAATCTGATGGCGGGGCGCGAGGTGCGTATGGCTGAATTGAAGAAGGTGATCAAGAAGCTTCGCAAACAACTCGAGGATGCCAGAATAACTCCGATTGCAAATGACCCCTTAGAAGAACCGTTTTTAGATAGGTAGGGATGATGGATTTTATGGAAGTGGAAGGAAATTACCAAACTCTAACCAAAGTATTGGAAAGCATCGACGCACATATCTATGTGGCTGATATGGATTCTTATGAAATCCGATATATGAACAAAGATATGCAAAAGGCTTTTGGAGAGGATTTTACTGGTGAAATCTGCTATGAAGTGTTTCGGGGCGAAGATAAGCCATGCAAACACTGTACCAACGAATTGCTTCTAGATGACGATGGAGTGCCTGCAGACGTACACATTTGGGAAGGGCAAAATCCTCTCACTGGACAGTGGTATGTAAACCACGACCGCGCATTATGTTGGCACGATGGCCGTCTAGCGCGGATTCAAATTGCGACAGACATCACTGAGCGCATCCAAGCGGAACAAACGCTAAAAGAAGAAGAAGCCCGATATAGAACCCTTTTTACCGAGTCGCCTATTGTGCTTTGGGAAGAGGATATGTCTGAAGTAAAAAAATATATCGATAACCTTCAAGATCATGGTGTAGAAGATTGGCGCTGTTATTTCGACGAAAATGAATCTGCAGTCAAAGATTGTTTGGAGAGGGTAAAAATATTAAACGTCAATGCAACCGCGATAGATTTCTACGAAGCTGACAGCGCTGAAGAAGTTATGAATGGGCTAGATAAATTGTTTACCGAAGAGTCTTTCCAGACTTTTATTGACGAACTGGTTTCGTTTGCAGGAGGCGATACTTTCTTCGAACGCGAAGTTAAGACGAAAACATTTACCGAGAAAACTTTGTTTGCCTGGATGCGCGTGACGATTCCAAAGGGATTTGAAGATACATGGGAAAAGGCATATGTCTCAGCAATCGATATCTCTACGCTGAAGGCAGCAGAGGAAGAACTCAAACGCCGTACGGACGAAATGGCCGCCTTGCATGCGGTTTCTCTCGATCTCGCAACTACAGTGGATCTAGAACTGTTACTGAAATCGATCACAGCCAGGGCTACAGATTTACTAGAGGGCTTTTCAGGTGGATTATATTTATGCGATTCAGATAAACGGGAAGTTCGTTGCGTTGTGAGCTATCGAACCGTACGAGATTTTTCAGGAACGATACTCAAATTTGGAGAAGGTGCTGCTGGCATAGTTGCAGAAACCGGATTACCACTGATCATCGATGATTACCGTATATGGGAAAAGCGAGCCCAAGTGTATGATGGAGAAGATTCTTTCCAGACTATTATTAGCGTGCCGATTGTATGGAAAGAACGGATTCAGGGCGTGCTAAATATAATGCGTGATTCAGAAGATCGAAAGTTTAGCCAGGAGGACCTTGATTTATTATCCATCTTTGCTAATCATGCTGCCATTGCCATAGAAAATGCGCGTCTTTTACACCAAATCCAACGCCATGCGGGAGAGTTGGAACAACGCGTGGATGACCGCACCTATGAACTACGAACGATGGTGAATGTCATGGCGGGCCGCGAAGGTCGGATGGCAGATCTGAAAGAGGTCATCAAGAAACTGCGACGACAGATCAAAGACGCTGGTATGACACCGGTTGCAGACGATCCCCTGAACATGCCCCTAATTTAGTATGATGTATGATTCAATGATTTTCCGAGATTTGATCGCCAATGTGGCTTTGATGCTGGCATTGAGTTTTCTGTATGGCTTGCTGGTACGTTCGAAGCGCATAACGTATCGGACACGCCCGGTTATCTCTGGATTGCTCTTTGGGGGAATGGCCGTTAGCGGAATGTTGATTCCTTTCCACCTTGGCGATGGGGTATTTCTTGATGGCCGGTCGATTGTTCTCAGTATGGCTGGATTTTTCGGCGGCTGGATCACAGGCAGCCTTGCTGTATTGATCGCGATAATTTTCCGCATCATAATCGGTGGCAGCGGTATGATCGCTGGGATTGGTTTGGCTCTCACCTCTACTGCATTTGGATTAGGATACCGAGCAATTTGTCGCAAGTTCCCACGATATCTCGCCCCGCTTTATTCTTATTTTTTTGGGATCCTTGTACACGCGATCTTGCTTATATGGATGGTGGCGTTACCTCGGGATCTTCCTGCCACGATAATACGTTCGGTTGCCTTGCCTGTGACAATCATATTCCCTCTGGGAACGCTCTTCATGGCAACCCTGTTGAAAGATCAAGAACAAAGGCTAATCACGGAGACAAAATTGCGAAGGAGTGAGGCTCGCTATCGCTCCTTATTCACCGAAAATCTCTCAGTTTTGCTAATTATCCACCCGGAATCAGCCGCAATCGAGGATGCAAACAAGGCCGCTTGCGATTATTATGGCTGGCCTTATGATGAGATCACCGGAATGAATATCACCCAAGTTGCCAATATGAATTCTGACAGCGTCCTTGATGAGTTGCAGGATGCCAAAAATGGAATCCGTGAATCAAAAATTATGGAACACAGGTTGGCATCAGGTGAGATCCGTGCTGTCGAGGTGTTCAGTGGACCAATAATGATTGATGATCAAGTTTTGGTTTATTCCATTGTTCGCGATATCACCGAGCGAAATGAAGCCGAACAAGCTTTGAAAGAATCGCAACGCCGATTCTGGGAGTTAATGGAGACTGTTGATCTAATCGCCGTGATGTTAGATGTGAATGGGACGATTACATTCTGCAACCAATATCTGCTCGATCTAACAGGGTGGGAATATTCAGAGACGATTGGAGGCAATTGGTTCGAGAGGTTTATTGCTCCTGAAATTCGTGAGGGCCTCGAAAAGGAGGTTTTTGAGAGAACCTTCAAGGAGGGCGTTGTTAAACCCCATCATATTAACGAAATTGTTACTCATGATGGTGACCGACGGTTGATCTCCTGGAACAACACCGTTTTTCGCGACCTGGATGGCCAAGTAATAGGTACCACCAGCCTGGGTGAAGATATCACTGACCGCCTACTTGCTGAAGAAGCAATATTACGCCGTAATCAGGAGTTAGCTGTACTGGTTGACATCGGGCAGCGCCTATTGGAATATCGTGAGCGAAAAGACCTACTTTCTTTTATTGTGAATGAAATCGTAAGGATCATTCCAGGAGCAGAAGCTGCCTCGCTATGGGAGTTCGATGAGGATATCTCTCGGATGGTTCCTCTGGTATGGTATGGCCACAAAGATGAAGCAATGGATGGTCTCGAGCTCGACCCAACCACCAGTTTAGTTGGTAAGGTATATCGAACTCGACAAGTTCAGAATATCGCCAATACAAATCGAGAGCCATCGTTTGCCTCACTTGGTAAACCCGAGATCGATTCCGTCAAATCAGTGATCGGTGTACCGCTCAAAGCGCGGGATGAAGTCATTGGAGCTCTTTTTATAGATAACTATTCCCAAGAAAATGCTTTTAGCGAAAAGGACTTGAGTTTGTTAGAGTCTGTTGCCTATCAGGCCTCATTGGGTCTCGAGAATGCACGTTTGTTCAAGCAGATCTCCGTCCATGCCGAAGAACTCGAGCAACGCATTGCAGAGCGTACAGAAGAACTGCACCAAAGGGTTGTTGAAGTCGAACATTTAAACCGGGGGATGATCAATATCACCGAGGATATCCAAAGAGTAAACCAGCAAGTTAGTGCGGCTGCAAATCGATTGACAATTGCCAACGAGGAACTGGAAGCCTTCGCTTATTCAGTCTCTCATGACTTGCGAGCCCCGTTGCGTGGAATTCGTGGATTTTCAGGAATCCTAGCAGAGCGTCACCGGGATGATCTCAATGAGCAAGGTCGAGAGTATATCGACTATGTGGTAAATGCATCAAACCAAATGGTTGCACTAATGACTCTACTGCAAAAAGGGTGCTAGACCCTCCTCAAAACAGCAAAAGTT
>CAYWIC010000018.1:0-46351 GCA_964458115.1 uncultured Anaerolineales bacterium
CGCGTCTCAATGGCATTGAGAAGGTCGTGGGTTCGAATCCCACTGGGTCCACTCAAAGAGAAACCCGGTTTCTCCCGCTAACGGCGAACCGGGTTTCTGAATATAGATCTTCAGGAGTAGTAGGTTATCTGCAAGCGAGCCGGGGTCACTGGGTGCAAGCCCTGGCATGGGTGTCCGCAGAGCACAGTCCCGAGAAAGCGATTTCAACGGACGATCAGAACCAAACTCGCCTGCTGTCCCATAGTGGGGCAGGACTCTCTCGCGAAATCATAGTAGTGAGGGGCGGGTTTCGCCCGATACAGCGTCCCCGAGAGGCATTCTTGCAAAAGAGTGCAACCAGGGTGGTACCGCGGAGAGATAGCCTCCCTTCGTCCCTGAGTGGCGAAGGGAATTTTTGTTTAATGACCGAGGACTGAAGACGGGCGACGGATGCGATTATGTTTCTCCATCCCCTATCATCCGTCCTCTGTCATAATAGAAAGGAGGCTCGAGATGCAAAGATTTAAAATCCGGAAACAGTGTAATGGAAGCGTGCAGCACCTTCTCGCCTGCCTCCACCTCACGTAGTGGATACCAACCTTCCATATAAAAATAATCTTGTGAGGAGTAAATGATGACTGAAAAATATAACCCTGCTACGATCGAACCTAAATGGCAGGCCAAATGGGAAGTGGATGGGCTGTATAACGCCGATATCGATTCATCACGACCCAAATACTATGCCCTGACGATGTTGCCCTATCCGTCGGGCGATCTACACATCGGTCACTGGTATGCCATGACCCCTAGCGATGCGCGGGCGCGCTACTTGCGGATGAACGGCTATAACGTGATGTTCCCGATAGGATTCGATGCCTTTGGTTTGCCAGCCGAGAATGCAGCAGTCAGGAACAACATCCATCCCAAAGAGTGGACTTACGCCAACATCGACCGCATGCGCAGCCAGCTGCGCAGTATGGGTGCTATGTGGGATTGGCAGCGGGAGGCTGTTTCATCGGATCCGGAATACTACCATTGGTCGCAATGGTTTTTTATCCAACTATTTAAGCACCAGATGGCCTATCGTAAGCTGTCACCGGTAGATTTCTGCCCCAACTGTAACACCACCCTGGCGCGTGAACAGGTTTGGGGTGAGGAGCGAGTCTGCGAGCGCTGTGAAACTCCAGTGATCAAAAAGGACCTGGATCAGTGGTTTTTCACCACCACGAAGTACGCCGACGAATTGCTGGATTTCTCACATATCGATTGGCCTGAGCGGGTGCGTTTGTTGCAAACCAACTGGATCCACCGCTCCGAAGGCGCGTCGGTGATCTTCAAAACGGAATTCGATGACCCCATGGAGGTCTTTACCACCCGACCGGATACTCTCTGGGGGGCAACCTTCATGGTCCTGGCTCCCGAGCATCCCTTGGTGAATAAAGTCACCACGGATGAATATCGCCAGGCTGTAGAAGAATATAAAGCCCAGGCCGCCCGTCAATCTGATATTGACCGGGAGGCCGTGGATAAAGAGAAAACAGGAGTCTTCACTGGTGGGTTTGCCATCAATCCAGTCAACGATGAGCGCATCCCCATCTGGATTGCCGATTACGTCTTGATGACCTATGGTACTGGGGCCATCATGGCCGTGCCTTCACATGACGAGCGCGATTTCGAATTCGCCCTGAAATTTGGTATGCCCATCATCCCCGTGATCGACCGCCCCGATGGTTTGACCAAATCATACGCCATGCAAGGCACCATGAAGGATGGCTTTGCAGACCAATTGCAAGATGCGGGTATCCCCTTCGAAATGGAGGATGGCGCCCTCCTGGTGACTATTCCACACGAGAAAGCATCTCGCTATATCAATATCGCTCAGGCGCACATCAAGCCCGGATGCTGGAATGAAATTGTCGGGACCCAGTGGGTCTTCATCTTCGAAGATGGTGTCATAGCCTGGGACTCTACGGAGGCGGATGCCGCCATCTTAGCGCGCTGCAAGAAGCTGGAATCCATTGTTAAGGAATACCGCTCTGTCATGGAGATGGTCAACAGCGTGAATTTCTATCAAGATGCCCTGTTCCATCACGAGTATGGGGCGATGATCAACTCACGAGAATTTAGTGGTACGCCCGGAGATGTGGCAGTCCAAAATGTCACTGAATTCTTGGAAGAGAAGGGCACAGGGAAGGGTGCAGTCAACTATCGGTTGCGGGACTGGCTGATCTCCCGGCAGCGCTATTGGGGTACGCCGATCCCGATGGTGTATTGTGAATCCTGCGGCTGGAATCCGGTGCCCGAATCGGAGTTGCCGGTGGTGCTGCCTGATGATGTCGAGTGGCGTCCCTCGGGCGAATCGCCGCTCAAATTCCATCCAACCTGGAGTCAGACCACTTGCCCGGTATGTGATGAGCCAGCCCAACGCGAGACCGACACCATGGACACCTTCATGTGCTCATCCTGGTACCATCTACGGTATCTCAGCCCGCAATATGACCAGGGTCTGTTCGACCCTGAAGAATATGACTACTGGATGCCCGTTGATACCTACACAGGTGGTATTGAGCACGCCACCATGCACTTGATCTACACCCGCTTTTACCATAAGGCTGGGCGTGATATGGGTGTCATGAAGGGCCCCGAACCGATGACCCAACTGCGCAACCAGGGTATGGTCTTAGGCGAAGATGGTGAGAAGATGTCCAAGAGCCGCGGCAACGTGGTCGCGCCCGATGAACTGGTGGCCGAGTACGGCGCGGATGTGGTGCGCGCCTACCTGATGTTCTTTGCACGCTGGGATCTGGGTGGCCCTTGGGATAGCCAGGGTGTTGGTGGTCCCAATCGCTGGTTGAGACGTGTCTGGACGTTGTTTACAGAGAAATCACAATCAAATGGAATTCCAGCCAAAGGTATCGAACGGGATCTGCGTCGCAAGGTACACCAGACGCTGAAGAACGTCACGCGCGATTTTGAGAACTTTGAATTCAACACTATCATCTCATCGTTAATGGAGCTATTGAATTTCATGATCCAGGCTAAGGAACGAGGAGCTATTGGCACCGAGGCATGGGATGAAGCTTTGAATATCTACTTGCGCATGATGGCTCCTGTCACACCACATATTGCAGAAGAGTTGTGGGTTGAGTATTATGGAAAACCTTACTCCATCCACGTTCAGCCCTGGCCTGAGTTGGATGAAGATGCCACCCAGGTTGAAGAGATCACCCTGATCGTACAGGTCAACGGCAAACTCCGCGACCGTATTAATGTCCCAGTTGATATCAGCCAAGAAGATGCGGAGCGAACGGCCTTGGCAAGTGAAGGCGTGCAGCGCTTTATCGAGGGCAAGCAGCTTCGTAAAGTGATCTATGTGCCGGGCAGGTTAGTGAATATCGTGGTATAGATCAAAAACCGGGTTTCTTCAAGAAACCCGGTCTCTCTGTGGAGGAATATAATGCGCTATTCAGATCTCAACTGGTTCGATGTTGAAAATTACCTGGAAAATGACGACCGCCTGATTCTGGTGATTGGCTCCTGCGAGCAGCATGGCTATCTGAGCCTGCTCACAGATGCCAAAATCCCCCAAGCCCTGGCAGATGCAGCTAGCCAAGAAACAGGAGTGCTGGTGGCTCCAGCGCTCAACTTTGGGGCTTCTCCGTATTTCCTGGCCTACCCTGGCACCATTTCGCTGCGCATAGTCACATTGATGGGTATTCTGGAAGACATCATACGTTCGGTGTACCAGCAAGGTTTTCGCAGGATAGTAGTGCTCAATGGACATGGGGGGAACGAACCTGTACGTGGGCGGCTGTATGAGCTAGCTAATGAACTATCGAATTTACGTCTGGCCTGGTTTGCTTGGTGGCGCTCTCACAGCGTGGAAGCGATTCTGATGAAGCACGAGTTGAAATCCTACCATGCCGGCTGGATCGAAGCCTATCCATTTACTCGGGTGGCAGAACTCCCTGAAGGCTCCAAAACCCCGCCTCATGTTCCTGGATTATTGGGGACGGAGGAAGCCCGTCAGGCGTATGGCGATGGGGTTTTTGGCGGACCCTATCAGGTAGGGGAAGAAATCATGCAAGAAATCTTCGAAGCCTGTGTTTTGGATATTGTGAATCTGCTGAAATTTGAATAGCTATCTGGTTCCTATTGCACTAAACCTATCCACGGCGGTTAGGTTAGTTTTTATACTACAGCAATTATCAGGTATGCGGCTCCTGCAAGAACTTTTTGCTAGCCGAAAATGGTACGGACCAAAATATAATTGATTGGTTGAAAATTGTCACTTGCTTGTATTCGCATGTTCTTTAATGTACAATGACATTGTTGGCTCTCTGGAAATTGCCGCAAGGTTTTCAAGATTTAGGGGTACATGTGGTGCAGAGCATCCATATACCCCCAAATCTGGTGGATCACCTCGGTAATTCCTAGAAAACCAGTTTGTTGATCATTGAGAGGGAACATCGCAGTTGAATGTGAGGAGACAGAAAGATGACCAAACTATTATCTCGACATGAAGTTATGCAAGTCTTGCAAATGGCTGATGTAATCGATATTCTCGAGAAAACTTTTGCTGATCTGGCCAATGAAAACGCAGACATGCCTCAACGCACTCCGATTTCGACTCCAGACCATGGGGGTAAGGCTTTTTTCATGCCGGCATACCTGAAAGGTATGGGTGCCCTGGGAGCCAAAGTTGAAACTTTGTATGAAGACAACCCAACCAAATACGAAATGAAGGCCATGTTTGGGATTGTTATTCTCTTGGATGAGAAAACTGGCGCTCCAGTCGCGATTATGGACGGAAATTTGCTGACAGCCATGAGAACGGGTGGAGTTGCGGGCTTGGCCACAAAGCTGCTAGCCCGTGAGGATGCCTCCGTACACGCCCTGTTTGGCGCAGGAGACCTGGCAGGAGCCCATGCGCTGGCAGTGGATAATGTTCGTTCTCTCGAAAAACTCATTCTTTATTCGATCGATCCGCCGGACAAGAGGGAGAAATTTAAGGAAATTCTTGGTGGAATCTTGGATTGTGATTGTGAAATTGTCTTAGCAGATGATCCAGAGGCAGCCATTGGGGAAGCAGACATCGTCACTTTGATCACCAGCTCCAAAGAACCGATCGTCGATGGAGACTGGTTTAAGCCTGGCACCCATATTAATGGCGTCGGCTCCGACACATCCGAGACACGTGAGTTGGATAGCAAAACCATCCAGAACTCCAAAGTGTTCTGCGATCACGTAGACGCCTGCAAAGTCGAAGCGGGTGATTTGATCATCCCCATAGAAGCTGGCGAGTATAGCTGGGATAAGCTCCATGGATCGTTGGGAGATGTCATCATTGGCAAGACCCCCGGTCGTGAGAGCGATGATGAAATTACCTTATTCAAGAGTGTCGGTTTGGCCATTCAGGATATCTCGACGGCCTTACATGTATATAATGAAGCCCAGGGAATCAAGCTAGGAACCGAATTTGACTTCTTAGGGTAATCTCAAAAGAAAACAATTTTCACAAAAGGGCAGCGACGCAAAATGGATTCGCTGCCCTTTTTATGTCTCTGGGAAATGCAATGTAGAATTACAGAATTTTGGGTATTGCGTGTGCTCAGCACGCGCAATACCCAAAATTCTGACAACTTCCATACATTGTTAGAGAGTGCCTATTTTCTGTAACTTGTAACCTATAAAACCCTCCGGTACAATGGGGAAAACACATCAAGTGAGGAGTGCAATGACAAAAAAAGTAATCACATCTAAAGACGCCCCCAAAGCAATCGGTCCCTATTCTGCCGGGGTGCGCACGGGAAATCTAATCTTTTCTGCAGGTCAGTTGGGCATTGACCCGCTGACCGGTGAATTCGTTTCCGACGAGGTCGTCGAGCAGACTCGCCAGGCTTTGAAGAACCTGAAAGCGATCTTAGAAGCTGGGGGCAGCGCGTTGGATAACGTTGTCAAGACCACTGTCTTCCTGCGGGATATGAACGATTTTGCTGCCATGAATGCTGTCTATGCGGAGTTCTTTACAGAGAATTTTCCCGCCCGTTCAGCTGTGCAGGTGGCTCGTTTACCCAAAGATGCCGCTGTGGAAATCGAGGCTGTGGCAGTTACCAGTAACCAGTAACCAGATGCCAGTAATCAGTGGGTTACGTTGAATATTGCTCTGTTCACTGATTACTGAACACTGACAACTATGAGTGGTGAACTGATCCTTCTCGTTGACGACGAACCCAACATCCTGCAACTGGCGCGCATGTATCTGGAGCAGGAGGGCTATCGCGTCGCGGCGGTGGGGGATGGACGCGCTGCCCTGGATGAGATCGCCCACCTGCGGCCGGCGTTGGTGGTTCTGGATATCATGCTCCCAGAGATGGATGGTCTTGAAGTCTGCCGCAGGCTGAGAGCCCAGGACAACCCAATTTTGATCTTGATGCTGACCGCCAGGGATGATGATATTGACAAAATCGTAGGTTTGGAGATGGGGGCGGATGATTACCTGACCAAACCTTTCAACCCCCGGGAGCTCGTCGCCCGAGTCCGAGCTCTATTGCGCCGCTTTGACAGGGGAGACAAGCCTGCCTCCTCATCAGCGGTTGCGCCCCAGCATATAGGCGACCTCACGATCGACCCAGGCAGCCGAGAAGTGACCATCCGTGGCCAGAGAGTAGACCTGCGCACCCAGGAATTCGAATTGATCCTGACCCTGGCCGAGCACCGCGGCCTGGTCTTGAGCCGGGAGCAGTTGCTGCAACTGGCCTGGGGCTATGATTTCGCCGGTCAAACCCGCACTGTCGATGTGCATGTGGGGCAGTTACGTAAGAAATTGGCCCACAGTTCTGTGCGCATCGAGACAGTCACTGGGGTGGGTTATAAACTACTCGTAGATTAAATCCAAAATTGAGCATACGTTGCAACGCAACGTGCGCTCAATTTTGAAACATTTTTATGTTCTCATCAATTCGCTCCCGCCTATTACTGACCTATGTAATCGTCATTGGGGTAGCGCTATGCGTGGTCGCAGTGGTCACACTAGCTTATCTGGCGCGTAACCCATCTCAAACCCTGCAGACTAGGATGCGGCTGCAAAATGCTGCTGAAGCTGTCGACCGGCGGCTGGATATTCTTCGAGATGCGCAATTGTCTGGGCTTAGAGTTGCTGCCAATCGATTTGATGAAAGTTATGCTGTGCGGGTACTGATCTATAACCAAGTCGGCGATATTGTGATTGATTCCCGCCAGGGAGCAGAACCTACTTTACAGATGGAAGCCTCCCAAATGGAGTCCAGACGAACAGCCCTGGTTGCCTCGGTGGATGATGTCGAAGGGAATGAATGGCTCTATTTGGTACGGTCATTATCTTCAGAACATTGGCTAGTGTTGGCTGCGCCGCGTCCGCGGATGACCTTCATGGCCGCGCTGCGCACGCGAACTGATGATATTATCGGACCTCTTCAAGGTGGCGGTCTGGTAGCTTTGTTTCTTTCCCTGATCTTGGCAATTTTGATGGCGCGTTGGGTAGCCGGTCCGCTTCAACGGATCGCGCAATCTGCCAAGGGGATTGCCGGGGGTAAATATCGACCAATCGAGCCCGAAGGTCCGGATGAGGTCAAATCTTTGGCCCGCGCCTTCAACGAAATGGCCGAACAGGTACAGACGAGCCAGCAATCCCAGCGAGATTTTATCGCCAACGTTTCTCACGAACTTAAAACGCCTTTGACATCCATCCAAGGTTTTGCGCAGGCGATATTGGATGGCACTGCCCGCAGCCCGAATGACCTGGCAAATGCAGCAGATGTAATTTATAACGAAGCCGGGCGTATGCATCGTCTGGTGCTGAATCTGTTGGATCTGGCGCGTCTCGATGCGGGCACCTTCGAGTTTGAACGCGCTCCAGTGGATATCCCCGCTTTGCTGGAGAGTGTGGTGACTAAATTGACGCCCCAAGCCAGGGCAGGCAAGGTGATTTTGACTCTGAACATCGACCCACTCCCTGGGATGATCGGCGATGGGGATCGTCTGGCGCAGGTGTTTACCAACCTTGTGGAGAATGCTATCAAACATACGCCAGAAAATGGGGATGTGCGCGTAGTGGCTCTACCAAACAATGGAATGGTGGAAATTTCTGTGATCGATACTGGCGTAGGGATTCCCGCTGAGGACTTAACGCGCATCTTCGAGCGCTTCTACCAGGTGGACAAATCCAGGCCCGGAGGCCGGAGGCGCGGGGCTGGGTTAGGGCTGGCGATTGCCAAGGAGATTATCCAGGTCCATGGGGGAACCTTGTCCGTGAAGAGTCACACAGGACAGGGAAGCGTTTTTGTGGTAAAACTTCCCCTCGCGCGTCCCGATGATACGACACTGGCAGAACGTCGCAGGGTCTAACTCTCAATGATAAATATCCTGAAAAAGGGGGTGATGCGTGCGCAGCACGCATCACCCCCTTTTTCAGGATAAATCCTTCGTGTGATGAGTTCGTATGAATTGAAACGATGAAATCTACGCTATCCCCCAAAGTTTCCGTGATTGTGCCGTGTTACAATGAACAAGATACCATCCACCTTTTGCTAGAGTCACTCGTGGGACAGACCTTCCCATTGCAGGAGATGGAGGTGGTCATTGCGGATGGCATGTCCACTGACCGTACTCGGGACGTGATCGCCGAATTTCAAAATGCTCATCCGCAGCTCGTTATCCGTATTGTTGATAACGTTAAACGCTCGATCCCCTCAGCTGTGAACCGGGCTATCGACGTCGCTCAGGGAGAGTTCATTGTCCGTCTAGATGGACATTCGATTCCCAGACCTGATTACGTCGCACGCTGCATCCAGGCCTTGGAAGCAGGATTGGGTGAAAATGTTGGAGGCGTATGGGAAATTCGCCCCGGAGGTCTGAAACCGGGGCGATTAGCGCGTGCCATTGCAGTGGCGGCAGCCCATCCATTGGGCGTAGGAGATGCTCGCTACCGAGTGGGTGGGGAGGCCCGACCTGTGGATACCGTCCCCTTTGGCGCTTTCCGCCGAACGCTGGTCGACCAGATTGGGCCCTTTGATGAGACCTTGCTTTCCAATGAAGATTACGAGTTCAACGTGCGTGCCCGGCAGGCCGGTGCAACGATCTGGCTTGACCCGGCGATATCCACGATCTATTTCGCTCGTGCCAGCCTAGGGGCCCTGGCGCGCCAATACTGGCGGTATGGATATTGGAAGTTGCGCATGTTGTTGAGATATCCTCACACCTTCCGCTGGCGTCAGCTATCAGGCGCATTTGTGCTGACGTGGTTGGTGTTGGGAACAATGTCGATCTGGTTTATTTGGGCGCGCTGGCTGATCATTGCTGAGGCGCTAATATATTTCTCGGCTTTGGCTGTTGCCGGGGTGGGTTCCGCCATAGTGAAGCGTGAATTCAGCTTGGTGTATGGAGTTCCTCTGGCAATTGCTCTGATGCATTTCTCCTGGGGAAGCGCTTTTTTGTGGAGCCTGGTCGAATCCTTGATCCTTCGTAGGAAATGACGTTGTTGCCATGGCAAAACAACATAAAACTTCAACCCTTTGGCGTTTAGGCCTGCGAGAAAGACGCACCCTCTTATTTCTGGGTGATCTTTTCATTGGGGCCATCTCTTTGGCCACGGCGCTGGTCATTTGGGGATTGAGCGAAGAATGGTTGGGTTTGTCATTGGCATTTATCCAGGAACGCGTCGAGGGTTGGTTTTATTTTTTGCCCCTGGTCTGGCTACTTTTACTGGTGGATTTATATGACGTTCATCGGGCCGCGCACCGCCGGCAGGTGATCACGGGTATTCTGGCCGCCACCGCGATTGGTTTCGTGCTATACCTATTTGTCTATTTTGCTTCCGATAATCCCCTGCCGCGCCGGGGTGTGGCTGCTTTTTTGGGAGTCGCGTCTCTTCTGACCTGGGCGTGGCGCATGATCTATATCCGTATCTTTACCGCACCCAATTTTATGCGCCGGGTATTGTTGGTCGGAGCAGGGCGCGCCGGACGTGTGATCCTCGAGATCGTCAATGGCATGCAGCCAAAGCCTTTTGAACTGGTCGGTTTAATTGATGATGACCCCAAATTGATAAGAACCGAGGTAGAAGGTTATCAGGTGATCGATAATAGCGAAAACATCTTAGAACTCGTGGAGAGCGAAGCTATCACAGATATTATTGTTGCAATTTCTGGCACCATGATGGGCAGCACATTCCAGACCATCCTGGATGCCCAGGAACGCGGAATCGAGATCACCCGCATGCCGGTAGCCTATGAGGAGTTGGTTGGAAGAGTGCCCATTAACATATTGGAAACGGATTGGATATTACGTTCTTTTGTAGATGAGTTCCGCTTTGGGGGATTCTATGAAGTCATCAAACGCGCTATCGATATTCTCGGCGGGTTTTTGGGCGTACTGATTGTAGTGTTGCTCTTACCCTTTGTGGGGCTGGCGATTGTGATCGATAATGGCTGGCCGATATTCTATGGGCAGGAACGCCTGGGAAAGGGCGGTCAAATCTACGAGATCATCAAATTTCGCACCATGCGCCGCGATGCTGAGGCTGATGGCCAGGCGCAACTCGCCACAGAAGACGATGTGCGGGTCACACGCATGGGACGGTTCCTGCGCAAAACCCATCTCGACGAGTTCCCGCAATTCATCAATGTGCTGCGCGGCGAAATGAGTCTCGTGGGGCCGCGCGCCGAGCGTCTGCAATTGGTCGATCATTTTCAGCGCAGAATACCTTTTTATCGGGCGCGGCTGTTGGTAAAGCCAGGTATCACAGGTTGGGCTCAGGTAAACTATGGCTATGCCTCCAATCTGGCAGAAACCATGATGAAGCTGGAGTATGACCTTTACTATATCAAGCACCGCAACCTGATTATGGACATTTTGATATTGTTGCGTTCACCTGCCACCATGCTGGGAAAAGGGCAATAGAAGATGCCTTCGCGAATCACTTTGAATAATTTGGAGAGTAGTCGATAATGGTTAGTTTAGTAACAGGCGGAGCAGGGTTCATTGGTTCTCACATCGTTCAGCGATTAGTAGAGCGCGGCGACCGAGTGATTGTCTTGGACAATTTCTCGACTGGGAAATGGGAGAATCTGGAGCCGCTCAAAGATGATGTAGAAATCATCGAAGGAGATTTGCGAGAAACCACGCGCATATCCCAGGCTGTGCAGGGTGTCGACCAGATCTTTCACCAGGCTGCTATGGTATCGGTTCCCCAATCGATGGAAGACCCTCAATTTTGTTTCGATGTCAACGTTCAGGGAACAGTGAACATGCTTGAAGCTGCTGCCCACGCCGGGGTCAAGCAGGTTGTCATGGCGTCCAGTTGCGCTGTGTATGGGGATTCTTCAGACTATCCCTTGAGCGAATCTGGGCAAACCATGTCATTATCTCCCTATGCCGCCTCGAAGCGTATCAATGAAGTGTATGCGGACTTGTACACTCGAACAACGGATATGGGTGTGACAGCCTTACGATATTTCAACATCTACGGGCCGCGCCAATCGCCCGACTCTGAGTATGCCGCTGCCATACCCATTTTCGTCCGGCTGCTCTTGGATGGCAAGGCGGTCAATATCTACGGCGATGGCTTGCAAAGCAGAGATTTTGTCTTCGTGGACGATGTTGTGCGAGCCAATTTTCAGGCGTCTGAATCATCCGAGTCAGCAGGAGGGGTGTTCAATGTCTGCACAGGGGATGAGATCACCATTGCAGAATTAGTGAAAGTGTTACGTGAGATCATTCCCAATACACCCGAAGCGGTGTTGGCTGAACCACGCCCAGGAGATATTTACCGCTCTTTGGGTAATCCTTCACTGGCAGGGTCACAAATCGGGTTCGAATCGCATACCGATCTCTTAGACGGCTTGCGCCAGACCGTGGAGTGGATGCGACAGTGACCAGCAAATTCCTCCCTTGGCTGCGTGCCTTGTTCACTACGGCCCCCTTGCGAAACCGTGTATTCCTGGCAGGGGATCTCTTCTTGATTTGCGTCTCAGTGCTGGTGAGTTTTGCGCTGCGTTTCGAGTTGGGACCGCTCTTTGAGTATTATCTACCCCAAGCCCTGCGCATGATGGCTTTAGCAGTTGTGATCAAACCCATTATGTATTGGATATTTGGCCTCTACCGGCGATTGTGGGTATATGCCAGCACACGTGAATTGACATTGGTGCTTTCGGCGGTGACTTCAGCCTCGATAATTCTCTCTGTAGCCGTGATAACGATGACCTATTTCCAGGCCCGCTCCCCTGGGTACATCGGGTTTCCACGTGCCACGCTGGTGATCGACTGGCTACTATCATTGTTTTTGGCCGGGGGATTGCGTTTTGCATCCAAAGTGATCGCCGATAGCCGATCTTCATACCAGAACGGCAGTTTATCATCGCAATCTGCTGCTCGTGCGCTGATCGTGGGCGCTGGTGACGCCGGTGCTCTGGTGGTGAGAGAGATCCAGAAGAACCCCCAACTCAACCTCACCCCGATCTGCTTTTTGGATGACGATCAGGCCAAGCAGAAAAGCCAGATTCATAGCGTGCCTGTCGTGGGTACATTGGATGATCTTTCGAAAGTCGTCAAATCTCGCCGCATTCAAGAAGTGATCATTGCCATCCCCACGGCTCCCGGTGATATTATTCGTCAAGTCGCCGATATCTGCCGAGAGGAGAAGATCAATTTTCGTACCATGCCTGGGATGTATGAATTGATTGGAGGCCGGGTCAGCGTCAATCGTTTAAGAGATGTAAACATTGACGACCTGCTGCGCCGCGCGTCCGCCATCACCGATGATCGACGCATCGGGGGTGTCATTGCTGGGCAAAGGATTATGGTCACTGGAGCCGGGGGATCGATTGGCGCAGAACTCTGTCGGCAGATTGCGCGTTGGGGGCCCTCTGCGCTGATCTTGTTGGGCCATGGCGAGAACAGCATCTTTCGCGCCTATCTGGATCTGAATGCCATCCATCCCGATATGCCTATCCATCCAGTGGTCGCAGATATTCGAGACCGGGACAGGCTGGCAGCAGTTTTCGATGAACTGCACCCTCAGGTGGTCTTTCACGCCGCGGCCCATAAGCACGTCCCCCTCATGGAGGTCAATGTCGAGGAGGCCATCACCAACAATGTGCTGGGAACGCGCAACCTAGTCGAAACCGCGCTGAATTACGGCGTCGAGCGCCTGGTGATGATCTCCTCTGATAAGGCCATTCGTCCCACCAGCGTGATGGGCGCCACCAAGCGTCTGGCAGAACTCATGGTCCTGGAAGCTGCACACGCATCCGGACTGGCTTATTCTGCAGTGCGATTTGGCAATGTGCTTGGAAGTCGGGGGAGCGTGGTACCGCGCTTCCAGCGACAGATCATTGATGGTGGGCCGATCACGATCACGCACCCTGAGATGGAACGCTATTTCATGACCATTCCAGAGGCTGTGCACCTAGTGCTTCACGCTGGGGCAATGGGAGAGGGGGGAGAAGTTTTTGTGCTCAAAATGGGCGATCAAATCAAGATCCTCGATCTGGCTGAAGATCTCATCCGATTATCTGGCCTGGAACCTGATAAAGATATCGAGATCATATATACTGGGGTGCGTCCTGGGGAGAAGCTTAGTGAGGAGCTTTGGGATCAATGGGCCACCTTTGACCCTACGAAACACCCCGATATCTTCTTGCTTACAGAAGAGGACATTCTTAGCGGTGACCCTTTACACAGCGCCATTGATGAATTGATCCACCTGGCGCGTGAGGGCGTTGCTGCGGCAATTCTCAAACGCTTGGATGTGCTCATTCCTGGGGCAACCGTGCGCGATACGCCACCCCCCGATCTTACATCCTTGATATAAAGACCCTAAAGGATTGCGAGCCCTTTAGGGTAACGCGAAATAAAATGGTATATCAATCACCCACAGAATGGGATCAATTCCTTCTTCAATACCCTACCGTCCACCTTTTGCAGACCTCTGCCTGGGGAACCCTGAAGTCAGCGTTTGGTTGGGATGCCGCTCATGTAAACGCGGGCGATATTGGCGCACAGGTACTCTTTCGGCGATTGCCATTGGGATACTCTCTTGCGTACATCCCCAAGGGGCCTGTTGGCAAGCTGGAGGAATGGGATCTGCTTTGGCCTGAGGTGGACAAATTGTGCCGCCAGCGCAATGCTGTTTTCTTGAAGGTGGAACCCGATATCTGGCAGGATGAAGCGGACGCCCTTTGGGCGGGTTCGCCCCCTCCGGGCTTTCGGCACAGCCCCCAGGATATCCAGCCCCTGCGCACCCTGGTGATCGACCTGCACCCTGACGAGGATGCCATCCTGGCCAGTATGAAGCAGAAGACCCGCTATAACATCCGTCTTGCTGCCAGGAAAGAGATCGTCGTGCGCCCCTCCGTCGACTTGGAGGCCTTCTCCAGCATGATGGACATTACCGGTGCACGCGCCGAATTTGGTGTCCATACTTTGGAATATTATCGCCGCGCCTACGAGATATTCCATCCGTTAGGTCAATGTGACTTGTTCCAGGCTGAATACCAGGATCAGCCGCTGGCTGCCATAATGGTATTCGCAGTGGGAGAGCGAGCTTGGTATCTGTATGGAGCTTCGTCGAATAAGCAACGCAACCGCATGCCCACCTATTTGCTGCAGTGGGAGGCCATGCGTTGGGCTAAGGAGCGCGGATGCTCAGAGTACGATCTATGGGGGGTGCCCGATTGTGATGAAGATGAGCTAGAAGAGAATTTCACCCAACGAAGTGAGGGATTGTGGGGCGTGTATCGCTTCAAACGCGGTTTCGGCGGGGAATTACGACGCGGCGCTGGGCCTTGGGATCGTGTTTACAACCCCGTTTTGTACGCTTTTTATCGCATGTGGATGAGGCTCTAGTGAATTACGAGTAACCCCAAATTTAAGCTTTATATAGATTTTCAGTAGAAAATTATTTCCCGGCACTTTGCTTCCTTCGGAAGTGCTTCGCATGTGCCGGGGCAGCGAGAGGGTGCAAGGAACCCACTCTCTCGCTGAATTTCAAAAATAGGGTTCCAGCAGCGCAAACGCTGCTGGAACCCTATTTTTGAAATTATTCCCCCTTCCCCGATTCTATTAAAAAGGGGGGATGGGGATATAAACATAACTCATCCAGAATATTAAATTCGGGAAGAGTAATGCTTCTATTTGTCACCAGCCCAAACAGAGATTCGATTCCGCCCTTCTTCTTTGGCTTTATAAAGTGCTTGGTCTGCGCGGTCAACGAATTCCTTGGCCGTGATCTCGATACCCCCCGAAATCGAAAATAATCCCATGCTGGCTGTGATGGGGTGATCGAATTTTTGGATTTTGCGCACCCGGGCGACGACTTTTCGGCGCAGCCTTTCGGCAGCCTTTTGGGCCTGTTCGCTGCTGCTTTCTGGCATCAGGATCACAAATTCGTCTCCGCCATAGCGGCCCACGACGTCGATCTTGCGCAAATTGCTGACAAAGCAATCTGCCATGGTTTGCAGAACGATATCCCCAGTCACGTGGCCGTAGTTGTCGTTGATGGTTTTGAAATGATCCAGATCGACCATGGCCACAGATAAGCTCATTTTGTGCCTTCGGACACGTTCCAATTCGCCCTCGACGACTTCATCGAAATATCGCCGGTTGTATACATTGGTCAGCGGATCAGTGATGGCGAGCTTTTGCAGTTCCGCCTCGGCGCGTTTGCGGGCTTCGATCTCGCGTTCGAGTTCATCAACCGTCTTTTTCAAAGCGGCAGTGCGGGAGGCCACCCTCGCTTCCAGGTCTTCGTTTAGCATGGCGTTCTCGATGGCGACAGCCGCGTGAGCGGCGAAATACTCTAAAGGTTTTAGATCGATGCCTTCGAAGACGCCTTTTGCGGAGCGATTCTCTACATACAGTGCACCCAGTAGTTCATCTTTGGAGATTAGTGGCGCGCACATCACCGACTGAATTTTTAAATCCAAAACGCTCTTAGATTCCTGATAATCTTCGTTGGATACAGCATCGGCAATTATGATCGATTCGCGTTTCTGGATGACCTGATCGAAGATCGTATGGCTGATTTGTGTATTCGGCTCCTCAATCTCTTTTCCTTGATTATTTTGTTTCACACGGAAGTCCAATTCCCCATCTTCATCCAGCAGAATCAAATAGCCATACTCTGCCTCGACAAATTCCAACACTTCCCCCATGGCGAATTTGAGCAGCGGATCCAAAGCGCGCGTCTCGGCCATCTGGCGACTGATTTCGAGCAGTCTCTCGAGCATGTCTTGAGTAAGCATGGTGGGTTCCCCTCCGATGAGAGAATTTGATTTGTGTTCTTCAAGAGCTTACCTTAAATTTGTCCCCCACGCAAATTGGTTGGCCAATGAATCTCGATTGAAATATCGATGAAGGGGTATGAAGCGAAACTCGCTCCATACCCCTTCATCTGCTACCTTAACCGCACCCTCCGCCTGAGGGAGCGCGCTTCAATTCCATTTTGATCTTCTTTTCGAATTCCATCTCGTGCACCAGGTCGTGGTTCGGGTAGGCAGCCGGGCAGCCGGAGCCTAAAGCGGCGCTGAAATCGTAGCGCAGTTCGTCCTCGGCCCCTTCCTTGCCACTGGCGCAGTACTCACCCTCGAATTCTGTGGCGAAGGTGTCCAGCCAGTTGTTGATGCCGCCTTCCAAGATATACACATTGGGCACAGATTCGGCCACCATCGTCTTCCAGACCTGGGTGGCTGCGGCCTCGTCATTACTCATCAGTACGAAGAGCGTGTTGGCAGGTAGGGCAATATACTCATCGATATGCGCGGGGATTTCTGCTGGAGTGACATTTTCTGCATCCAGCAAGTGGAAGAGGTTGTAATCGGCCTCGCTGCGCACGTCGATCATGACCAGGTTAAGCTTGTGATCGTGGATAGTATCCAATAGTTCGCCGGGGTGGATCTGGAATTCACGAGCTTCAATTGCAGCTTGTTTTTCCGGGGCCAGCCGTTCCCAGCGATCCAGGGTGGTTGGCTGCCCGATGAAGGCGATGGCAACTGCCAGGATTACGAAGATCCCGGCACCTGCGTAACGAATCTTGGGCGCCTTCTTAGGGTCCTTGCCGCCGAAGATGCGTTCTAATTGTTCGCCACCCCACAACATGAAGATGGCCATCAGCGTGACCAGGATGACGATCACCCCGGTTGGTAGGTTGAAGACATCCATCAAGGTTAGGCGACCGAAATAGCCACTGGTATTGAAGAAGTAGGTGAATTTGTCAACCGTCTCTCCGAATAGGAACACCCCGAACAGGCCTCCCAGCACGAAGAAAATCCCATCGATCTTCAAGGTGGCCAGCGCCACCAGCGAAGTTCCTGGGCAGAATCCCCCTAGAATGAATCCCACACCCATAATCACGCCACCCAGGATTCCCGACCATAGATAGGTAGGATTGACCCAGATCAGATTGTAATCTAACAGACCGATGGCGGAAGCGCTGAATATCAGCAGCATGGCGACCACGATGGCTGTGAAGAATACTTTGAAGACGCGCAGGTCTTTGAAATAGAATTGGGCCGCCAGAGTGGGGGAGTGGTTGAACCCAGAGGTTTCCAGTACGAAACCGAAGAGGAAGCCGATGCCCAAAAAGATCAGGTAGACACCGAACTTAACGAAGATTGCATCCAGAGGGAGAGGAAAGGGAATCATTTTGACCTCCTGTTAGTTCCACAGCTTGCGCACGAAATACGCCAGCGCATACGCGCCGCCGAAGATCGCAAACATGGTCACCCAACTACCCGCTGAGAGGGTTGCCCCGCCGGATAAAGCCTGCCCAGATGTGCAGCCGCGAGCCATACGCGCCCCGTAGGTGAAGAACATCCCACCGATGAAGGCGAAGAACCAGCGCGTGCGGTTGGAAATGTTGGGGCCTTTATTGGTCTCGAACTTGGTGCGCCCATTGATCAGCCCAGAGACAAAACCGCCCAGGATCACGCCGGTACTGACCATAACGATCCAGCTATCCAGCGGGTTGCGCTGGCCGCCAGCCATTTTGATCAGGTAGGGTACCTGGTCGATATGCCCGGGAGCGATCAGGTCTTCGATGAAGGCTACATAGCGGCTGAGGCCACCCGAAGCGCCTAGACCATTTCCGGTGATTAGGTAAGATGTGAAGAGCACCAGACCCAGGAGCACACCACCTAAGTAGGCATTGGCGTAGGGTTTGCTCTCTCGCCCAAAAATCATCTTGAATAATCCTGTTTTTCCTGTCGTTTGCGTTGCAGTTGTCATATTCTTTAATTCTTTCCCCTCACCCTGACCTTCGCCTCGCTCTGGTCATCCCTCTCCCATTGGGATAGGGGTAGGGGTGAGGGAATATACTTCGCTTGAAAATCGATTTAGATTTCATCTGATTGGTGAACTTCGACTTCGTCCCAGCCCATGATCATGGCTTTGATATTGGCCATGGGGGTGTGCCCGGTTGTGGTAAGGTAAACGTGCATCACGATGAATGCTGCGAACAGCCAGGCTATCAGGGTGTGGAAGGGGGCCAGGAAGGGCAGTCCACCCAAGCGTTCAGCGATACCCGGCCAACGCTGGGCGCCCCAGATCAGGACCCCGGTGAGACCTTGCAGCGGCAGCAGCACGTTGAGTATGGCAACATAGGTGATCTGCTGCAGGGGGTTGAGTTTTTTGTTGGCAGTCTTTTCGAAAGGATGTTCTTCGCCCTTGAAGATCCCTAAAAGGTAATACTTGGTTTGTGTGAAGGTCTGATCGAAGAAGCCGCGCGGTCGAGGGATATATTGTTGGATCTCTCCACTGGTCAGGTGATAGAACAGCGAGAGCAGCGCATTGGCAGCCAATATGGCAGCCAGAATGTTGTGCACCAGCACCACGCCGCGGAAGCTGAAGACCCCGAAAGTATCGGGTTTGTGGATCACTAATCCGGTGAAGAGCAGCAGCACGATGGCGAAGGTCTGCAACCAGTGCCACAGGCGCTCGTAGACGCTGTACATATACACGTGCTCGATCTGAACATCGTGTACCGGACGGCGCCGCGCAGCCAGGACCCTCAACCCACCATGGATGACGATGCCTGCCAGGACGCCCAAGAAGATTACCGTCCCGGCCATGTCGATCCAGGGGACAGAATCGTGGCCGAGGATGTAAAGATCTTCAGAATTCGTCTTTGGTTGGTAGTATATAGCGCCATCGTCGTTGATGAATTCTCCGCTGAAGGCAATATTGCTATCTGCTACGAATTGGGGGATAACGCCCGCGGGCGAATACGCTGATAATTGAATGGGTTGCGTGATGCGGGACCCCTCTCCGTGACAGGCTGAGCACTCCCTCAGCGCCCATTCTCCAGTAGTGACATCATGGTTGATGCTGTAAGGCTGTACCTCGCCGACGATGCGCGGGTTGCCTAATCCGAGGTGATTGAGACGATCCCGGACGAACTGCTCTTTGGCTGATGTATCAATTGCGAGCTCTGATTTCTCCAGGAGGCCGTCGCTATTGGCGTCAAAGCGTCGGATGATGCCAGGATGGTAATCGCCGTTCTCAAAATATGCAGCAGCCAAGTCCGTTTGGCGGACCGGTCGGGGTGGATCTCCGTAAACCCAGAACCAACTGGAAATTAAGTTGTGGGGGGCCAGTGAAGTTTCCCCAGCCCGATTTAAACTGGGCAGCAGAACAGGTTCATATCCACTGATTAGCGAGCCTACGTTTTCGCTATCCCCCTCAACCCCGCGGCATTGGGTGATCGCGCCCCCCTCAAGGGAGATAACGGTCCAATCTTGTACCATATTGGCTGAAGAGTACATTTGGGGGATGTGACAGCTTTCGCAACTCAAGGCATCGAAATGGCGATCTTTGTAGGGCAGCCAGGCGTGGGTGCTGTCTACGCTGTGACAGGAGTCGCAGCGTCGCATGGTGTCTTTGAGTTCTCCAGCGACCGTGCTCTGGGCGCTGTCACCGCGGGCAAACTGGTGCAGCGGTTTCTCCAGGTATTCGCCAATCTCCAAACGTCTGGGGTCGAAGGTCAGGTGTTCGGGGCGGGTGCTCTGGGATTCTTGGTAATAGAGCGGATTGTTGAGGGAATAGTGACAGTCGGTGCACTTGAGCAACCGCTCAGCGTGTATATCCCAGGAGCGGTTGAGCGCTTCCTTGTTCGATAGGTTCATGCCGCTATCGGAAAGTTTTTGGGGTGAGATAATCTGCCCGGTAGTGATGGTGCTCCAGCGGTCGGGTAGGCAGCCAACCATCACCAGGGGATCTTCGACATCGTCGTGCACCAGGCCATGGCAAAGGCCGCAATTATCATTGGTAGGATCTTGGATGGTGATAAACGCAGGCAGCAGCGCGCCTTCTTCATCGAATGCTTTCGGATTCCAATCAAATACATCACCATTCTTGCTGACGATGCCGGAGGAGAGCAAGGTGGCGGTATTAGCCCAGCGGAATTCGCCTTCGTGCAGGGCTTCCATGCGGCTCTGGTTGTCCGGGTTTGGGGTATGGCACAGGAAGCAGTTCATTTCCACTACGCCGCTTTCGGACCAATCCCAGGGGATGATCTCGCCCGTCTCTGGATCGATGATGTTGACATCGGGGTTACCAGGATCAGTCCTGAGGTCGGTTAGCCGCTCCCCGTTTTGGGCGTAGACCGCCGGTCCCCCTCCCACATGACGCACACCTAAGGTTTTGATCCACTCTGCCAGGGTTAGATCGATCGTTTCATCCCCCGCGGGTGAAAGGTAGCGGTAGGTGATGGGATTCCACTTGCCGAAGAAGCCTGGGCTGGTATCCCATGCCCGCCCGCGGACGGTATTCCCAGGATTGCTGATCTCGTCGAACCCCGCGCTGGCGTGATAGCTGTGCCCCGCGATGAATTCGGTGTCGTGGCAGGCACCGCAGGTGTTCATTGTCGAAACCGCTCCACCGGAATCCAGCACATTTTCGCCATTCTCATCTAAGAATGGGAATGTAGGGTGGATTGGCGAAACGCCCAATGGGCGCGACTGGCTTAGCGCAGGCTGCTTGGCCTGGACCACACTCTGAGTAAGTAACCCGATGGTGGCCAGCAGGATCAGTGCTATACCCAGGTAGAGGGCGTGTTTGAAAACTTGAGAATGATTTTTCATATATCTATGCATGACCGGGTCCCCTGTTATGGTTGATAGCTATTAGACTGGAACCGACCGCCCCAA
The DNA here is from genome assembly GCA_964458115.1 of uncultured Anaerolineales bacterium. GTDB lineage: Bacteria > Chloroflexota > Anaerolineae > Anaerolineales > UBA11858 > NIOZ-UU35. The sequence continues at coordinate 21,159 of CAYWIC010000018.1, forward strand.
TCGATTGGGTCACCATAGTAGCCCAGGGCTTCCCAATCCATACGTCCTTCAGGTCCGTGGCAATGGTCACAGGTCAGCGCGTCTTCGGCAGCTCTGACCATATGCGTTGTGGGCCAATACATTTCGGTCTCAGCGAAACCATACTCGCCGCTATATTCCAAACCGACGATATCTGAGCCTAATTTCAAGGCTTGATCCCAATCGAAATCATGCCAAAAACCGCCTTCGCCATAGGTGACCGGCTGTAAGAGGATATTATTTACAGCATCATAGGGCTGATTAGCGAGATGTACTTTGAAAGGCCAGATTTTGGCATTTTGATCATCGATATCCCCTTTGGGGGAGTTGATGGGCGTGATTTGAGTTGGGTCCATGGTATCCCCGTAGATATACCTGCTGGCGGTGCCGTTGTACCAGGCGTAGGTCGGTTCGAAGTTGCCCTCGTAAACGAAGCTACCCTTGATCTTCAGATAAGTGTGCACGCTCTCTTCGATCTCGTCGCTGCCAGCCGTAGACCAGTCCCAATACATCTTGGTGGCATCACGGGTGGCCGCGGCTGGGATGTGGCAGGTCTGGCAGGCCACATTGGCGACATGGGCGTTGATGCGTTCATCCGTGTGCAAGTCATCATTGTGGCAGTCGGTACAGTAGACCTGGTTCTCGTTATCCAGGCTGACGGAGATCGAGCGGCCCATGATATTGTGGTCTTCGGTTTTATGGCAATCTGTGCACAAGAAATCGTGCTCGCCCATATGGATATCGACATTGGCTGGGGGGAAATACAACGTTTCATCGAGATCACCATGCTTGACCGCATTGCCACCACCGCCGTTGAAGTGGCAGCTACCGCAATTCTCGCGTGTAGGCATGGCTACACTTTTTGCCGCGGTTAAGAGATCGACCCCTTCTACCGGGTATCCAGCCTTCCCTTTGACATAGATTCCTGAGTTATCATGACAAACCAAACAGTCGATGTTCGCCTGGTCGGAGAAATCGAAATTGGCATCGTTCCAACCGTACCCAGCGTGGCAAGAAGTGCAACCTTCCCAGTTTCCTTGAATGCCGATGCAAAAGTTGTTGATGGCATTCTTCTTGCCGACAGTGATGGGGCCGTCCCGGCCTTCGAGGTAATATGGCTGGCTCTCCCAGGTCCAATGCGCCGTTGCCATAACTTGGTGCCCGGCATCCTCATGGCATTCCAGGCAAACTTTGGTGACCTCGGAGCCGCTTTCGAAGACCCCCTCGACGATGTCACTGTGCTCCGTATGGGGTACGTGCAGAGGGACGCTGGCCCAGGGATCATCAACTGGCTTCGTTTCTGCAGGGGAAGTGAATATGACGATTGGGATGATGATCAAAGCCAACGTGACCACCAAACCAATCAACCAAATGTATTTGTTGTTTTTCATGAATCCCTCAGAGTGTTGCTTCTTCAACGAGGTGAGCACGGTGTGTAAGACGGTCGAAAAGTACGGCTCGCAGCAAATCCAGCGCCTGGATGAGGCGCTCATCGATCAGGGCGTATTCGACGCTAGCGCCTTTGCGGGTGGCGCTGACCAACCCGCGCTGTCGTAAGATCTTCAAGTGCCGCGATGTTGCCGGTTGGCTAATGTCTATTTCAGATGCAAGCTCGCTGACATTGCGGGGCTGTTCGTGCAGTGTATAGAGCATCAGAATCCTGCGTGGATCGGCCAGCGCTGAGCATATCTCGGCGTGGAGTTGGGTTACCTCTTGGGCTAGGGCAGCTTTATCCATAATATGTTCCTCTAAATAAGGAACTGCTCATGGGATCTGAGTAGTTCCTTCAGTTATTACCTTATTCGCATAAACGAATATATTGAAGTGTGGAAATCATAGCACTCCCCCAGATAGCCAAATAGTGATCCTTGTCACATACGATCGTACTAAATGTCACACATAATGAGTATTTGATCAAAAACGTACGCACAATGTGTCGAAAGACAATTGCGGTAGTTGATGTCCAAAAAATATTTTTGATAATAAGAGAATTCTTAGGGACGAAAAGGGGGAATTGCTTCGAAAAAACAGTGATCTCGAAGCGAAATTACTCCGAAGAACTTTTTCGATCTTGTTTTAGGGGTGTTTCTTATGTGGTGAGATTAATTACGAAAGGGGGATGGGTAAGGCAATCCCTGGATGAATTCCCAAAAGGTGGTCTGGGCGACAGTGCACGGTTGATTTATGTTGCGGCCAATGAAAATATCGCGACATATGTCGATGTTGTTTACAGGGATAACTGTAACCCGCCCTTTGCCAAGTTTGGTAACCACGATCTCTGAAACAAAACCGACCCCAAGTCCCTCTTGAACCGAGAGAGCTATGGCTTCTGAATTTCCCAGGGTCATCAGCGTAGTCAAATCACCCGGATCAACTCCAATTTTTGATAACGCTGCGCATACCGCAATACTGGTACCAGATTCTGGCTCACGCATCAAAAAATCTTCTCCAAACAGGTCATCAGGATCAATGCTTCCTCTACTGGCCCAAGGATGGTTGAGAGGGGCAATCAAAATGATTTCATCACACATGAATTTACGGAACTCGACTTGCCTGTTTGGGTCGCCGGTTTGGCTGGTGAGGGCGAAATTGACATAGCCATCACTAAGCTTAGCGATGGCTTCGTTTTGTGGCGATACCTGGCAGGTAATGCGAACTTTGGCAAACTCATCATGAAATCTTGTTAACAGAGGTGGCAGCACATATTTCCCTGGAGTAGTGCTGCATCCCACTATTAGGTGCCCAAATACCTCGCCCTTGAGTGAAGCCATCGTTTCCTCAATGCGGATTGATTGATTGACCATTTCGCGTGATAGCGGCAGCAGGGCGATGCCTGCATCAGTCAATTTCAAATTTCGGGTGGAGCGGATGAATAGCGACGTGTTAAAGAATCGCTCCAAATTTTGGATGTGTTGGCTGACACTAGGTTGGCTCATGCCCAATTTTTGTGCAGCCTGCGTGAAGTTTAATGTTTCCGCGGCAACCAGAAATACATTGAGTTGGTGAGAATCTAACATAATCAGCTCCAGATACATCTTATCAAGCTATAGATAGCCTATACAAGTGATATGTATCACGAATGTATTGCGAATACTTATGGTTACCTATAATTGTGACGTATAAGCTAGGGTTATTTTTGTCACTTGGATTTATGGTATTTACTTATTTATAATCATATGTGAAATCAATAACAAGCCCTAGCGTATGAAAAGGTATATGAGATGAGAAGGCATCGGTTTCTTTTGTGTTTGATCCTAGCTTTAATCTTTTTTGGGATTTCTGCAGCACCAGCCCCACCGCTCGATGAGCCTGTCGAAGCGCCTGCATCTGTGGAGCCTGGGGACGATATTGATCAATGCCTCGCTTGTCATTCTGACAAAGATACGTTGATCAGCACCGCCAAGGCCGAAGAGGCTGTAGAGAGTGAAAATGAAGGGGAAGGCTGAGGGGGATCTGTGGCTCCGTTGGAGCCTTGGGAAAAAGTTATTCTGGATGAAACATTTGCAGAGACGGTACACGGCAGAATAGCGTGTACAGAATGTCACGCTGGCCAACAAGATTCCAGCAAGGAAGTAGCGCATACTGGTCTTATCGCTGCCCCTAGCGAAGATCCAGGGGCGGTTTGTGGAACTTGCCATACAGACATTGTAGAAACGTACCCCAATAGTTTGCACTCATCCCAACAGGGGTATTGGACTGTGATCGAGGAGCGCAGCGCCCCCGAAGATCATCCTGCCCTGGAAGAGATGTTTGGCAATCATTGCGCCAGCTGTCATACCGATTGTGGCGATTGTCATGTCAGCCAGCCGACCTCAGTAGGGGGAGGCTTTATCGAGGGACACATCTTCAAAGCCACTCCATCCATGACGCGTAACTGCACTGCCTGCCATGGTAGCCGGGTGGGCAATGAGTATTTGGGAAAGCATGAAGATTTGAAGGCCGATGTCCACTTTCGTAAGGGACGCATGAAATGTACAGATTGCCACACGGCCTCAGAAATGCATGGTGATTATGCAGCCTTGGGTATGGAAGAAACACCTGATCATCGCTATTCTGGTGGTATGGTGCCCACTTGTACGAACTGCCATGAAGTTGAGAATATGAGCACCAAGAGTAATGTGGTCAATCACAACGTTCATGAGAAGGTTGCTTGCCAGGTTTGTCACTCGGTGGCATACACCAGTTGTGATGGTTGCCATGTTCAGGTCAGTGAAGAATCTGGCAAACCATACTTCAGCACAGAGGGTTCTTATCTGACCTTCTTCATTGGACAGAACCCGCTCAAGAGTGCCGAGCGCCCTTACGATTACGTGACCTTGCGACATGTGCCCGTTTCAGAGACCAGCTATCAATACTATGGCGCGAACCAACCCAATTTTGATGCGCTGCCCACGTGGGCATATGCAACCCCCCACAACATTCAACTGCAAACACCTCAAACGGAATCCTGTGGCAACTGCCACGATAACCCGGATATTTTCCTTACAGAAGATAAAGTTTCTGCCAAGGAACGTGAAGCAAATCAATCTGTGATCATTAAGGAAATTCCTGAACTGATCATGGATAGTTTTGGAGATTAATTTCGTTAGATTGTAGCCAAATTTCTAAGAACCGAGAAAAGGAGATGAAAATGAAAAAGAAGCTACATGTTGTATTTTCACTGCTCATCCTTACGAGCATGCTGGTAGCCACAGTGCCTGTATTTGCGGATTCGCATGGCGCAGAATTAAGGGCTGCCTATAGCACTATGCTGGGAAGCATGGTGGGCTATAACACCGTCAAGGCAGATGGCCTTTTGGTGGAAATGGCCGAAGACGCGCCTCCCTTCTTGCTCGATGTCCGCACCACGGGTGAGCTGGAAGAGAATGGTCACATCGAGGGTGCAGTTCATATTCAGCTTGCCGACCTGGCCAAGAATTTGGACCTGCTGCCTGCCTTCGATACCCCCATTGTGGCATACTGTGGCAGCGGCTGGCGCGCCACCATTGCCATGACTGCCCTTTACGCCATGGGCTGGACGGACGTACGCGCCCTCAAGACCACCTTCGCCGATTGGGTTGATGCCGGTAATCCTGTTGCCGAGGGTGTTCCCGAAGCTGTGGCGTTGGACGCTGCAGAACCCTACGACGCCATTGTCGCTGAAGTGGATGCCGCTCTCTCAGCTTATGGTGTCAAGCCTTACGGGGTTGCCACCGCTGATGCTCTCAATACAGCCTTGGCTGAAGACCCGGGAATGATCGTCATCGACGTGCGTCGCACCAGTGAATGGACTGGCAAGGGCATTATCGATACCGGTGATGTCGCACTGGTTAGCATTCCTTTGGAGCGCTTCATTGCACAAAGGGCACACTGGCCTGCGGACAAAGACGCTCACATTGTGATCTACTGTGGCAGCGGTCACCGCTCCACTATGGCCATGGAAATCATGTGGACTTTTGGTTACACGAATGTTTCCAGCCTGAAGGGTGGCTTCGGCGGTTGGGCAGATGCAGGCTACGCGACTGCTGAATACGTTGCTCCTGAATTTGATGCTACTTACGCAGCCATGCTCGAGAATATGGCTGGCTACAACACCGTCAAAGCTGACGGCCTGTTGGTCGAGATGGCTGAAGATGCGCCTCCCTTCCTGCTCGATGTTCGCACCACCCCCGAGCTGGTAGAGAATGGTCACATCGAAGGGGGCGCTCATATCCCCTTGGCCGATCTGGCTGCCAATCTGAACTTACTGCCCGCCTTCGACACGCCCATTGTGGCTTACTGTGGCAGTGGCTGGCGCGCGACCATCGCCATGACCGCCTTGCACGCCATGGGCTGGACGGACGTGCGCGCTCTCAAGACCACCTTCGCTGACTGGGTCGCTGCCGGCAACCCAGTTGCTGAGGGTGTCCCCGAAGCAGTTGCTCTAGATGCTGCTGAATATGATGCCAAAACCGCGGTCTTCAAAGATGCAACGCTGGGCAAATTTGGCGTCAAGCCTTACGGCGTGATTGCCGCTGATGGCCTCAACACCGCTTTGGTTGAGACCCCTGAGATGTTTGTCGTCGACGTTCGCACGACAGGTGAATTGGAAGAAAAGGGTATCGTCGATGTTGGCGAAGCTGCCTTCACCCACATCCCCTTGGAAGAGTTCATGGCTCAGATGGCGAATTGGCCTGCTGAGAAAGATGCCAAAGTCGTTGTTTACTGTGGCAGTGGCCATCGATCCACCATGGCGATGGAAATCCTGTGGGCCTATGGCTACACGGATGTCTCCAGCCTGAAAGGCGGCTTTGGTGGTTGGGCTGAGGCTGAATACCCGGTTGCTGAGTACGCTGCTCCGTAATTTGCCGAATCGTTGTATCAGATCTTCTCCATTCCTGGTTCCCCCCCCTCACCGGGGAACCAGGAATTTCTGTTAATCGAGATAACTGCAAACTTTTTTGTAAAGCTAAGCTTTTAGGCAAATGTAGACCCATTTGATCGGCTTATGGTTTAATTGGGGAGAGGCAACCCATTTGATGTTATACCCGGTGAGAGAGCGAATTTCATTTCCTAGCATTATGTCGAAGATTTTGCCTATTCGAACGAGCTTGCGGGCGCGGGTCGCTTTGGGTGTTGCTTTGCCCTTACTGCTGATGATGGTCGGTTTATCGCTCTTCCACTACCTGCGCGAAGTGCAGATCTTGGAGGAGCAAATTCGTCTTTCTGCTGTGCAATTAGGGGATATGCTGAACAACAGCATCTCGCATGCCATGTTAATCAAAGACGACAAGCATTTGATGTCTGCATTGTCTGATGTCAGCTCCATGGAGAATGTCGATAGAGTGCAGATTGTTGGCATTAGTGGCAAAGTGTTAGTGGCCAGTGAGGTGGTTGAGGAGTCCGAGATTATGGGGGTCGGAGAACCGCAATGTTGGGCCTGTCACCAGTACACTGCAGGTAACCGGCCAAGGGCTGTCGAATTGGATACTTTTCCGGATACTCTGCGAATATCCACACCCGTATTAAATTATCCAGAATGCCTGGAATGTCATCGCGAAACAGAGCATCATTTAGGTGTATTGTTGATCGATATGTCATTGGCCGATATGCGCAATCACTTAAGAGACGATTTGCGTATGGGAATCGCCATTACTATTCTAGCGACAGCGGTCATTACGATAGGCATGTTCCATTTACTTAATCGCCTCGTCGTACGCAGGATCGAGTCGTTTCGTGAGCCTCTAACCGCCTATGCCACGGGAGAATACTCTTTGCGCCTGGCCAAGTGTAATAAGATTGAGGACGAAATCTGTCAGCTCGCTGCGACATTTAACCATATGGCGGATGAAATCGAGCGCTACACACTAGAGCTGGATGAGCTTAATAAAATTCGCCAACAAGCGATCATTGCGGAACGTGAGCGCATTTCGCGCGAATTGCACGACGGGGTCGCACAAGTCTTAGGATACGTGACCACGAAATCGAACGCTGTACGCTTGATGTTGCAGAAAAACCACCTGGAAGATGCTGATCGCCATTTGCATCAACTCGAGATTGCTGCCCAAGATCTATTTGTAGATATTCGCGAAGCAATTTTGGGGCTGAGAGTGGCCAGCCAGGTTGATTCTAACCTGCCGGATGCATTAGCCGATTATGTCCAGCAGTTCAATCTGATGAGTGAGGTTACGGCAAGGTTGGAATTGCCTTCCAAGCCCTTAAAGAGCCTGCCCCCAGAGACCGTGTTGCACATGTTAAGAGTTGTGCAAGAAGCACTGACCAACGCTCGCAAGCATGCCCAGGCAACCCAGATCCGGGTAGCGCTTTCTCAGGAGCGTGGCACTTTGTACTTAGAAGTATATGACAATGGACAAGGTTTCACACAGCGGGAAATTTCTCGTGGAAAAAATGGAAATTTCGGTTTGAGCACTATGCAAGAGCGGGCAGATGAAATTGGCGCGCTTTTGAAGATGCACTCAGAGATTGGGACAGGCACCCATGTGAAATTGATCCTGAATATCGATGGGGAAAGAAGTAGGCCAACTTGATGCGCGTAATCGTAGCAGACGATCACTCTTTATTTCGGGATGGCATCATCAGCTTGCTCGAGGCGGCAGATTATGAGGTCGTTGCCCAAGTGGGGGATGGGGTGGCTGCTGTTGAGGCTGTCCAGCGGTACAAGCCCGACCTGGCTTTGATCGATATCACAATGCCCAAGATGGATGGCTTGGAAGCCCTAAAGCAGATCAAGGCGATAATTCCCGAAACGCGTGTGGTAATGCTAACCGTTTCCAATGAAGACAAACATCTTTTCGCGGCAATCGAGATGGGCGCGGATGGCTATTTGCTCAAAGATTTGGATGCTCAGGATTTCCTAGAAATCTTAGAGGGCGTGCAACGGGGGGAGGCCGCGATAACCAGAAAAATGGCGGCGCGATTGATGCAGCGCGTCAAGGATCTGGCGCAACAAGACTCTGCCGATCAAGTCCGTCTTTCTCAGCGCGAGCTGGAGGTACTTCACTTGTTGGGCGAAGGCTTTGCTAATCGCGCCATTGCTCATAGCTTGTTTGTCAGTGAGAATACAATTAAATATCATGTACGGAACATATTGCAGAAGTTGGGTGTGCAGAATCGCACGGAAGCGGTTGCCCAGGCCATGCGCATGGGTTTGATTGTTCAGGACGAAAGCTGATGTGCAGGGGGTTGAGGAGGTTATCTTGGGGAATAGGGATATTTAATTTGGACAGGATCACGCTGAATACCATCTGAACCCAAGAATGGGTAGGCAAATCACCTATCCATTTGGATGATTTGTTAGATTGTTTCTCCCACCCAAAAGAGTGTCAATAATTATCCAAGGGGGGGTGTATGCGGCTCTCATCTTTTGTTAATATTATTCTCAGGAATACTATTACATCTTCATGAAGTTGAGTGATAGGAGACATAGCATATGCGCCAGCAGGTGGTGATCTTATCGGATCAATCACTCTTTGCTCAAGGAGTTGCCAGTCGCTTCGAGCAATTCCCAGAGCGTGTGGCATTGCACTTTGTCCATCCTGTTGATGAAGATAGTTTTGATCAAATCGCGGCTATTAATCCTGATGTAGTGATCTTGAATGCCAGCGAAGCGGATATGAAAGAAAGCTGTTCGTTGTGTGATCTGATATCCGCTTTTCCAGCGATTAAGATCATTCGCCTGTCAGTAGACCAGGACCCCGTTCAAGTGATCACAAGTCATCAAAGTACTTTGAATGAAGTAAGTGAGCTTCTTGATCTCCTGGATGTGGATGAATAATTGTTTTTATTGATTAATTCGTGATAGAGGAGGTGATGCCACCCAAGTCAATGATCGCTCTAAAATGGCTCCCCATGGTGAAAAATCTCCATCTGGGCAAGCCGCAATCGGTTGAGATTTGTGCACATGTTTTTCAGTAAGCACAGAATGTAGAGGAGATTAGAATGCATAAAAAACTACTGATCATCGCTTTGCTTGTCGGTGCCAGCCTGCTATTGGCAAGCTGTGCGACCCCAGCAGAGTGTCCGGAATGCCCAGAGGCTCCCGAATGTCCAGAAGCCTCTGATTGCCCGGATTGTGAAGAGTGCGAGGTATGCGATGAATGTGAAGCGTGCCCCGAACCCGAGGCCTGCCCAGAATATGAGTCTGTGCTCCCCGGGTTAGAGGCCGCCTATCTCGGCTCTGGCCACGCCGATTTTGAAGCTGAAGCCTTCCGCCACTGGGATGAGGATGATCCTGCGGTTGTGCCAGTGTACTGCGCAAAATGCCATACATCACAAGCGTATATCGAATTCGTTTCGACAGGCGAAATTACAGCTGAAGTTCCTGCTGAAGAGGTCGTGGGTGTCACCTGCGAAGCCTGCCATAACCAGGCCACCGTTTCCAAGACCAGTGTCGTTATGCCCTCGGGCGTGGAACTCACTGGCCTGGGAGATGAGGCGCGTTGTATGGAGTGCCACCAGGGTCGCAATTCCAAGGTTAGTGTGGATGGTGCCATTGCTGGTGCAGCGGGCGTGGAAGATGCCGCTGAGGTTGACCCCGACGCAGTCTTCGAAGAACTTGGTTTCTCCAACATCCACTACTACCCTGCCGCAGCCACCAAATACGGTACCTTTGCAAAAGGCGGTTATGAATACGCTGGAAAGACCTATGATGGTAACTTTGCCCACGTGGAAGAGTATGACACCTGCATCGAGTGCCACAGCCCCCACACCCTTGAGGTCAAGGCTGATGGATGTGTGATGTGCCATGGTGAAGGTGAATTTGCTGACTACCGCATGCTTGGCTCCGCGGTGGACTTCGACGGCGATGGCGATATCGAAGAAGGCATCGCATACGAGATCGCTGGCTTGCAAGAAGCGCTGTACGCAGCCATCCAGGCTTATGCCACCAGCGTTCCGGGTACCGGAATCGTCTATGATTCCCACAGCTATCCCTACTTCTTCATCGATGGTGACGGCGATGGAGCTGTGACTGAAGGGGAAGCGGCTTATCCTAATAAGTACGCAACCTGGACACCACGTCTTGCTCGCGCAGCTTATAACTACCAGATGTCCGTCAAGGATCCTGGTGCGGCTGCGCATGGCGGCAAGTACATCATCCAACTGCTGTATGACTCCATTGAAGACCTGGGTGCCGATGTGACTGCCTTCCACCGCAATGACCATGGTCACTTTGCTGGTTCCGAGGAGGCTTTCCGTCACTGGGATGAGGACGGTGAGGTCAGGGCTTCGTGTGCAAAATGTCACAGTGCCACAGGACTACCGACCTTCGCCAAGGATGGCGTCAACATCACAGCTGAAATTTCCAATGGCCTCCAGTGCGAGACCTGCCACAGCGGTGAATGGCCTGGCCGATTTACGTTCGAGTCGGTCACCTTCCCCAGTGGTGCTACGGTTTCTGTTGAAGAAGGCGATGAGAGTAGCCTGTGTATGCAATGCCACCAAGGTCGCTCATCCACCGTGACGGTCAACGGCATGGTCGCTGACCTGCCTGGTGATGAGGTTGCTGAGAGCTTGCGCTTCTCCAATGTCCACTATTTCGCGGCTGGTGCTTCTCGCTATGGCTCCGAAGCCCAGGGCGGATATGAATTCGAAGGTCAGGAATATGCCGGACTCTTTGGGCACGTAGCAGGATACGATGGCTGTGTGGACTGCCACGATGCTCACGAGCTCGAGGTCAAGACGGCTGAATGCTTCACCTGCCATGCTGGTTATGAAGATGTCAAAGACATCCGCATGTCCGATGTAGATTACGATGGTGATGGTGATGCAGTCGAAGGCATTGCGGGCGAGGTCGATACCATGGCAGCAGCACTTTACGAGGCCATCAAGGCTTACTCCGCAGAGATCGGCTTCCCGGTGGTCTACGAATCCCACAGCTATCCTTACTTCTTCGCCGATACAAATGGCGATGGAGAAGCCACGCCAGACGAGGCCAACTATGGCAACCGCTTTGGCTCCTGGACCCCAAATCTGCTCGAGGCTGCTTATAACTACCAGTATGCCTTGAAAGATCCGGGCGGATTTGCCCACAACGGCGACTATGTTCTGCAACTGCTCTATGACAGCCTTGTAGCTGTTGGCGGTGACGTCGCTGGCATGACCCGGCCGTAAGATAGGTTGGAAGTAAGTCACCGGAATAAGGTGTAAATGTAGACCGGGCACAGCTCCAGTGCCCGGTCTATTTCATAATAATAACGAAAGCTTTCATATATCTATAATTAAGCTTTAGATTTCAAAATGGTAGCCTTGGTATAATCTGAGCATGGATGCAACGGCAGGATTGATCCTGATCTTTTTCTTTTACGGCTTGGCGTTCTTCAGCATGGGGTTGATCGTTTTTGTCGAACGCGGCCGGGGTACTGATCCTAGACTGCGCCATGCGCTGCGTCCGTTGATTGCCTTTGGCCTGATCCATGGGGGTCATGAATGGTTAGAGATCTTTGAGATCTTGCACATCTTGCCTTTGCAAGACAAAGCCCCTCTGATGTGGAGTAGCATCCGCACCGCATTACTGGCATTTTCCTTTTTTTCCTTGACCGCATTTGGGGCTTCTTTGCTCTCCCCCAGTGAAAAAATTCGCCGCTTGAGCATGCTCGCGCCTCTGGGACAGGCTGCGATTTGGGGATTTGGGTTATTAACTATGGCGGGCCGTTATGATGTTAATGGTGAGCTTTGGGAAGTCGCCGATGTCTGGACGCGTTACGTGGTCGCGGTGCCCGGTGCTCTGGTTGCCTGCTTGGGATTGATCTATCAACAGCGTATCTTCCGTCTGGATGGTTTAGAGCAATTCAGTCGAGACACCTTGTGGGCCGCTGTAGCCTTCGCCTGGTATGGCCTGGTTGGGCAGTTATTTACCAAAGCAACCCCTTTGCCTCCTTCTACAGTTCTTAATCAAGAGCTTTTTCTTGAAGTATTTGGCTTTCCTGTGCAGTTGTTGCGCGCTGCTGCTGCCATTGCAGTCGCCATCTTTGTCTCACGTTTTTTGCGATCCTTTGAGGTGGAAACCCAGCGCCAAATCGACGAGTTGCAAACGGCGCGCCTGCTCGAAGCCGAACGCAGGGAAGCGCTGCGCGGTGAATTCCTCAGACGAGTCGTGGCTGCCCAAGAGTCTGAGCGCCAGCGCATCGCCCGTGAATTGCACGATGAAACTGGTCAATCCCTGACAGCCCTGGGTTTAGGGTTGCGAGGGGTGTCTTCCACCATCCGCCAGGATGAAGAAAAAGCCGCCAGCAACTTGCGCCAGCTAGAGGGTATGGCTGTGCAATCATTAGATGAGCTGCGCCGCTTGATATCCGATCTGCGCCCATCGCATTTAGATGATTTGGGGTTGGCCGCAACCATCCGCTGGTATGTGGGGGAACTCCAGTTGCGTTCCGCGATCGAAGTTGACCTGGATATCCCTGCCGATGAGGATTGCAACTTGCCTTCGACAATCAGCACATCCTTGTTTCGCATCGTCCAAGAAGCGTTGACGAATATCGTCAAACATGCCCAGGCTACCCATGCCTGGATTAGGCTTTGGCGTGTAGATGGTTTCGTCAATCTCGAGATCGAGGATAATGGCGTAGGTTTTGACCCTCAAGGACAATTTTCGCAGGGAGGTTCTGCCTGGGGGTTATTAGGAATGGAAGAGCGCACGACCTTGCTCGGTGGAAATTTTAGACTCGAATCGGTACCTGGAGATGGATCGCGCATCTCGGTGCAGGTACCATGCCCCGACGAGCTGATTGCAGAGGATTGAAATGAAGATTCGCATAATGCTGGTGGATGATCATGCCGTGGTACGTTCTGGCTTGCGGATGCTGTTGGATGGTGAGGTGGATGTTCAGATCGTGGGGGAGGCGGGTACTGCGACCGAGGCCATTAATCTGCTCCCCAGCCTGAAACCGGATGTAATCTTGATGGATATCGGCCTTCCCGATATCTCAGGTATCGAGGCCACTCGCCAAATCAAAGAGCTTTGGCCTAATACGGCCATAGTCGCACTGACCATCCATGAGGACGAAGAATATTTCTTCAAAATGCTTGAAGCTGGTGCCAGTGGTTATGTACCCAAGCGCGCCGCCCCAGAAGAATTGATCTCCGCCATTCGGATTGCCGCATCCGGAGAAGTGTACCTGTACCCTTCGTTGGCGAAATTGCTCGTCCGAGATTATTTTACACAGAGCGATCTCGATGAGGACAATAACGCCCTGGATGGATTGACAGATCGACAACAAGAAGTTTTGGCACTTTTGGCAGAGGGGGCCACCAACGCCGAGATTGCCGCCAAACTTCACATTAGTCCTAAGACCGTTTCGTCACACCGCGAGAATATCATGCAGAAACTCAACCTGCATTCTCGAACTGAGCTGGTCAAATACGCCATCCGCAAGGGACTGATTCAACTTTAGCATTTATTAAGTATCCGAGAAGAGTGCGAGCAGACGCTCAAAGTCTGCTCGCACTCTTCATTAAATTTTCCATGCGAGAGTACCACATAATATTGAATGGGTAATATTCCCCATAAAATGGCTGATTTCTAGCCGCCTAATGGGGTTCGCGTGGGGTGTTTATCCCCCGCGAGTTGCTGTTGTAGTGGGGAGATAACCTGGTGCATAACCCCCAGGTTAACCAATTTTAATCCAGAAATCCCTATTTGTGAAACCAGGCACATTCCCGATTTACTCAATCCCTTTTGATTGCTACACTCAAGGCAAATATTCGAGTGTATGAAGAGAGAAAGGAAGGTTGAGATGTCCACAGTTGTGTTAGGAACCATGTTGCTCATGCGGATCATTTTACCTCTGGCGTTGTTGCTCCTCATTGGGGGATTGGTTGAGCAACGGCGGATTGTTCTCTGAAGGAGATGTTTATTGTGGAGACTATGCAAGGATTTCTCCTGGCGGTTGGTTGGTTCCTGCTGCGTTTTGGCTTACCTGTGTTGGCGACCGTAATGGTGGTCTGGTTTTTCAGACGCCTGGATGTGCGCTGGCAGGCGGAAGCACAGGAATACAAAGCGCATTCCGGGATCGAAAGTCTGGTACCGGTCGTGCGATGTTGGTTACTAAACGATTGCCCAGAAGAACGGAGACAGAATTGTCCAGCATACCAGAATCAGGAAAAACCCTGTTGGCAGCATTTTCGAGCAGTTGATGGCTCACTCAAGGAGAGCTGTCTTGGCTGCGGAGTGTTCCGTGGCGCGCCTGTTCCAGTGAATGTTACCATTTCTGGTGATTAGAAAAGGAATTTACAATGACGAAAAGAATTATCTTCCGCGCCATCATCGCCATTATGTTTGCGATTCCCTTCGGTTTGGTTGCGGTTGCTGGTGTTCAGGCCAGCGTGACATATCAAGAAGAGCCTGCCGATGATAATTGCCAGGATTGCCACCCCGCGGTTGTAGCCGTGTGGGAAACGAGCCATCACGGCCAGGCCATGTCTGACCCTGATTTTGAAACCGCATGGAAAGAACGCGGCAAACCTCAAGAGTGTTTGCCTTGCCATACCACGGGTTATGATGCCACCACGGGAACGTGGGAAGAAGATGGCATTGTCTGCAAGGCTTGTCATGCTCCCCTGGCGGAAAACCATCCCAGTCAACCCATGCCCACCGACCGCTCAGTGAATTTATGCGGAACTTGCCACCAGGAGACGGTCTTCGAGTGGCAGGTCAGTCATCACCGCTCGGCCGATCTTTCTTGTGTCGATTGTCATGGCCAGCACTCGACCACCTTGAAAGGTGATGATGCTCAGGCTTTATGTGCCAGTTGCCACCGCGACCGCGCTTCCGGTTTCGCACATTCTGCCCATAGCCTGGAAGGGTTGCTGTGTGCCGATTGTCATCTCAGCCCTACGGATGGCGAGATGGGCCAGGGTCATGCGGCTTTAGATCACAGCTTCCATGTCAAATTGTCCACCTGCAACGAATGCCATGAATACGATATGCACGATCCGGTAGATGTACACACCGAAAATCTTGAGCCTCCTGCCGATCCAGAACTCGATTCTATGGCCTCGGCTGCCAACCTGGGTGTCAGCGTCGATCCAGAACCCATCAGCCCAATTTATTATGCCCTGGTTTCTGCCCTGGTTGGAATGGCATTTGGCTTGTTGGTTGCTCCCTGGATCGAAAAATGGTATCACCGCCTCGATCGGCACGATCAGATTGGCGATGGCGATCTAGATCAGGGTGAGTGAGGTGGATTATGGCAGAGAATAAAATTTCAGGCTTATTAGCCCGACGTGATTTTTTAAAGGTCGCCGTTGGCGGTGGAGCAACCTTAGCAGGGCTGCAGGTTGCCCAGCGTGTATCCGCATCGCGGCCAGAAGGTTCCAGCCCACACAAATGGGCCATGGTCATTGATCAGGGGGCATGCCTGGGCTGCGGTTACTGTACAAACGCTTGCCGGGCACATAATGATATCCACCCCGATATCTCTTGGAATCGGGTGATCGAAACTTGTGAGGCCAATGGCGAGACGAGCTATGTGGCACGACCTTGCATGCAGTGCGAACACGCGCCGTGCGTAGATGTTTGCCCTGTCAAGGCCAGCTATTACCGTGCTGACGGTGTGGTAATGATGGATTACGATAAGTGCATCGGCTGCCGCTATTGTGAGGTCGCCTGCCCTTATAACGCCCGCGCCTTCAACTGGGAGACTTTTTCTGGTGAAAACCCTGCGGTTCCAGAGTGGGGTGTCCCCGAAGTAGAACGCCGCCCTCGCGGCGTGGTTGAAAAATGTTCATTCTGTTATCACCGCATCGACCGCGGACTCGCTCAGGGACTTACCCCAGGTGTAGATCCAGATGCCACCCCAGCCTGTGTTGTTGCCTGTCCCATTGGGGCGCGTGTGTTCGGTGATCTCAATGATTCTGAATCCGAGGTGAGCAAGATCATTTCCACCCGGGTCACCCATCGTCTCAGGGAAGACCTCGGCACAGGACCGCGGGTGCACTATATCTGCCCTGAAAATTCACATGCCCAGGAGGGTTCGACATCATGAAGATTAAATCCCTAACAAGATTTCACTTCTGGTTAGCTAGCTTGGCCATCTTCATGGTGATCGGTGTGATCGGTGCATTGATTGTCTTCACCAAGGGTTTGGTAGTCACAAATTTAACGGATCTTGTGCCCTGGGGCTTGTGGATAACAATCGATCTATCGTCCATTGCCTTGAGTGCGGGAGCCTTCACCTTGTGCGCAGCCGTTTACCTGGTTGGATTGAAAGAATACCAACCTGTTGCTCGCACGGCCACTTTCATCGGGATCATTGGCTACAGTATGGCGATGCTGTGCTTGCTGATGGACATCGGACGTCCTGATCGTTTCTGGCACGCATTTGTGTATTGGAATCCACATTCGGTGCTCTGGGAAGTCACTATGTGTGTGGGGTTGTACTTCACCGTGCTGACCCTGGAGACTCTGCCCATCATCGGTGGCGCCGATTGGGTAAAGGAACGTTGGCCTAAACTCTCAAGTTGGCTTTCCAAAGTGCATCATTATGCGCCTTATCTGGCCATTGCAGGACTTTTCTTGTCGATGCTGCACCAATCTTCGCTTGGGGCTACCTATGGCGTGCTCAAATCCAGGCCGCTTTGGTATTCCCCCAGTCTATCGGTCTTGTTCATGGCTTCGGCAATTGTGGGGGGGATCTCCCTCACAATTCTGGCCTCGATGATCGCCTCCCGTGTGAGTGAGAATGCTAATGTGAATGACCGGTTGCTTGAAAAGCTTTCTCACTTTGTTGGCTGGTCTTTGGTTGTGTACCTGTATTTCCGTTTTTGGTACGCCTTCTCGATGACCTATACCTATGAGCCTGGACGCACTGAAGGATTGGCACTGCTGACTAGAGGACCGCTGGCTTTGAATTTCTGGTTTGGCGAGATGCTATTGGGCGCTTTGATCCCAATGATCATTCTACTCAAAAAAGATTGGCGTGCCAGGCCATGGATGCGCATGGCCGCCCTAGCCCTGGTTGTGGGTGGCCTGGTGGCCTATCGCTGGGATACCAATCTCTCCGGGCAATTGGTCATCTTGACGTATCTGCAGCATGAGATCAACACGATCTATACCACGTATGTGCCAAACATGATCGAGATCATGGTCGGGGTTGGGGTGGTTGCATTTGGGTTGATGGCTTTTACCTTAGGGGTGCAATTCTTGAAAGTAGTCGATCACGCTTCCGATGATCATGCTCACGAAGTGGTAGGAGAACCAGCGATGGCTGCGGGTGATTAACCCAAACTCGTTTTTTGTGTGAAGTGCGTGATGCATCGCACTCTCCCTACTTTAGCCCCGATCCTTTGACAAGATCGGGGCTTTTATTGAACCACGCAGCAAATAGAACATGATGCACCCCAAATTTGAGAAATATATTGGTTTTTGGTAGAAAATCACTCCCGTCACTCTCTCGCTGTTAGTCGAAAAAATAGGGTTCCAGCAGCGTTTTGCGCTGCTGGAACCCTATTTTTTCGAAATGAATCCCCCCTTCCCCACTTCATTTGGGAATTACTCACTCTCTGGCGCGCCGGCGAGAATCCACGCTGAAACAAATTCCAATTCTTCGGTAGAAAATTGACCAAAGTGGGCCTGCTCACCCATCTGTTTGCTGATGAGTAAGCTGTTCTCGGGTTCACCAGGGACTACAGCTGGACCCCCGTCGCCACCCGAAATGGTGCTTTCGTAAGAGGTCAAATCTAAACCTGCAATACCACCTGCTCCATGGCAACTGGCGCAGCGTAATTCGAGCAAAGGTCTGATAGTATCATCGAAGGTCAATGAGCCTTGACTGAGTTCTACGGTTTCCTCTACGGGAGGGGGAAGCTGTTCGAGCAAAACGGCTCGCAAGGCGGGGGCGTCGAAGCCGGCATATTCCCAAACATTTCCATGGCAGGCGCTATTCGAGCAGAAAGATGTATCGCTGATGCCGCCTGGATCTGCAGTGCTATGGCAATTCTCGCAGGTAGGGTCGAATATATCGCGGTGCATTGAGATCCAATTAGGGTTGAGATGCGTTTCTGGCTCCGGTCCGCGACTAATTTCGATTTCGGTTACGAAATCCGCTGTGTCGGCGATCACGGGAATGGAATGGCAGATGTTGCATTCCAGCCGGATGGCTTCATTTTCCTGGTTGAGATGTTTGCCATCATGACAGCGGAAACAGCCCGGCGAAAATTCATGACCGATATTGTTGGGGTGGCTATTCCAGTCCGACTTCTGTTCGGGATAGACACTCTGCGCATAGGCGTCTTGCAGGGCTGAGATCGCCTCTTGGACGAGATGTCCGTTTTCATTGTAATACTCTGGATGGTATGTTTGATAGTAGCTTTCCAGCCCGGCAATGCCATTTTGCGCCAGGGCACTGCTTTCATATGGCCTGTAGAATAGTTCAACAGACAGGCGGCGAATTTCTGGGATCGATGTGGAAATTTGACCCCGGGCTAACATTTGGTCGACCATATCTTCTGGAGGGTATACCAGATGGGTGATGCGGTTATGACAGGTCAGGCAATCCATCTCGCGCAGATCTATCTCATTGACCGTTGCCGGATCGAAATCTGTTTCGATATCGACATATTCGACAATCGAGCCATCATCGCTTTCGTAGCGTATGTAAGGGATCTCTTGTTCTGCGTGGTCGAGGGCGAGGTAGTAGACCGGGTTTTCGATATGCCAATGGATACCACGACCCAACCCTAAACGTTTTGAGCCGCCTCCTGTTTTCATCACCAGGTAAGTAGATACGGGAGTGTTTTCGAAATCATCGGAGTAATGAACAATCTCTCGCAAACTATCATCAGAAAATTTCTCAGGGAAGTGGCACAACTCGCAAGTCTCACGTGAAGGACGCATCTGATGGGCAGTTATGGGGAATTCATAATCCTTGAACGCGAGCGAGATGATATGTTTGGCATCACCAGCCTTACGAGTGATACGGGTGGTGATGAACCCTTCGCCAATGTGACAATCCACACATTCAACGCGCGCGTGGGGCGAAGTGAGGTACGAAGTATATTCAGGAGGCATGGTATGGCAGGCGGTGCCGCAAAATTCGGGCGAATTGGTGTA
The DNA here is from genome assembly GCA_964458115.1 of uncultured Anaerolineales bacterium. Lineage (GTDB taxonomy): Bacteria > Chloroflexota > Anaerolineae > Anaerolineales > UBA11858 > NIOZ-UU35. The sequence continues at coordinate 40,705 of CAYWIC010000018.1, forward strand.
CTCCCAGGCATACGCTCCTGCAATGAACACAATCAATGTCAGAACCCCTAAGAAAGCGTAGGGTAGAATTCGTAACCAAAGATGAGTTCCTTCGGGGGGAAGGAAAAATCGCTTTAGCTTTCGGAGGAAATTCTTCATCGTTGCAGTCTCCAATCAATTTGTGTGTTTTGCTAATATGACCATTATATAATCATTATCAGCTTTGTCCACTTATTGAATACCAAAGAGGCACTTCGTAGAAGTGCCTCATATTATGTGTATTTCTTATGCTCCGATTATTCTTCGGGAGCGCCTGCTAGAATCCATTCAACCATGAGGTCCAACTCTTCCTGATTAAATTGACCCGGATGGTCGTTTGATGTCTGACGGCTGACGAGCAAGCTGCCATCTGGATCGCCGGGGATCACCGCATCACCCGATTGTCCACCTTCCATGGTGCGTTCGTAACTGGACAGATTAAGACCGCCCATGACGACTGCTCCATGGCATTGGGAGCATTTGCTATCAATGATTGCCGCTACTCCATCGTTCCAAGAATTTCCTGCTACTGGGATCGGAGTTGGGGTGGGCAGTGGGGTGGGTAGGGGGGTGGGGGTATAGGGAACAAAAACTGCGATATCTTCTGCGGGAGGTACGGTTTCGAGGGCCGTCTCCTCTCCGGTAACGAAGAAGTAAACTCCCACCAACATCGCTGCAGCTGCGAAACTATAAGCAGGGAAAAAGATCCGTTTGCGTTTGGCAACAACTTCTGGGTCTTGGGGCAATTCGGCCACACCAGCTTTGATATCCGCAAGCTCCAGGGGATGTTCTTCAAGCATCTCGTGCTCGGAAATATAGCCTGTAAACATGCTCTTGTTGAAGTGTTTGAAATGCACATTGTAGAAGTGCCAAATGACGATTGCCAAGACGGCCAAAAGGGCTTCTCCACTGTGGGCGGCTTTGGCTGCGGGAATGAAGATGCCTGGTAGCACTTTGGCAGTGGCAATCGGGTTCCAAAGGATGAAACCCGTCAGTCCCATAACGATCGTGCCCCATACGAAGGCCCAATATTCGAATTTTTCATCGAAAGTAAAACGGCCTTGCTGGGGCTTGTTTTTCTTGATTTTTAAGTTATGCAAGAAAATGCCCCAAGCGTTGGTGACATCTTTAAGTGTTGGCAGCATGGTGATGCGGTTACGCTTGACATAATACTTGTATCCAGCTACCCCCAAGTGATATATCGTCCCTATCATTAATCCAATCGATGCAATACGGTGTATGATGCGCACGATTTCAATGCCGCCGAGCAGCGCAATGAAGTATATCGATATTTCCGCGGTGGCATATTTCTGGATCAGTCCCGTAACCCCCAGTGTCCCAAAACTGATAACCTGAATCCAGTGCTCGATGCGGTCTGAGAGGGAGAAGCGCAAATATTTGCGGTCAGTGTTCATTTCTCACCTCCTCGTTTCTTCGATACTTTTCCATATACATCGCTGGCGATGAACACAACCATACCTCCGATGGTTACCGGAATAATAATCTTATAGAATAGATCGACGAAGAAAACCAATGGGGCATCTTCTGGACTCGGTTCGTAGTGGCTCAGCCAAGAAGTGGGGAAGTTTGCGGTTGCATCGGGATGGCATTTTTGGCAGGTGATCAGCAAGTTCTCTTTCATCACCCGACTTTCAGGGTCATTGACCTTGCGCATGTCATGCACACCATGACAATCGATGCAAACGGGCTTGTTCGTTTCCTGATCTGGTGCGATCTTCTCGAAGAGCACAACGGTTGTCCCATGGAAATCAGAGACATACGTTTCGAACACGTCGGTGCTGACATCATAGCGCGCCATCATCTCTTCATCCGCGTGGCACTCTGCGCACAATTGAGGTGAAAAGAGGTGGAAGGTTTCCTCGCTAGAAGGACCTTGCACACTATGGACGCCATGACAATCTGTGCAAGTAGGCACGTCTGGATTTCCTTCACCGATCAGTGCCGAACCATGTACGCTAAATTCATAGGTGCGATAGATCTCTGAGTGACAGCGTTCGCACATTTGTGGGATATTGCTACGAGGGGGTTCTGGTTCTTGGATATTGTGAACGCCATGGCAGTCGGTGCAAACTGCGGCTTCTTGATTACCATTTGCCAAGGCTTGTTGGTGTGTACTGTCTGAGGTAGCCTCATAATTGCTGGCGTGGCATCGTTCACACAATCCGTACATTGCTAAGGTATATTCTCGTCGCGTAGTGACCGAGATTTCACGATGGGGGTATCCATCGATATCCGTATGGCATTGCACGCAGGCATACCCCTCGCGGCCATGGACTGAGGTGGCATGAGTGACTCTATCAACAGCGATATAGAGCAGTTCCCCAGATGCCAGGGTCATGCGCATCCCTGGGAAGTCATGGCAAGAAAGACATGTCTCATCATCGATAGGAGGTACCTCATCAGAGGCGAATACACTCTGAAGAGGCACCATCAACACAGCAACTGAAATGGCGGTGATCACAAAAATAAGTGGGTACTTATACTTCAAAGGTTCCTCCTTGTTTTCAGATTTCTCTGAAAAAAGGTGATTTTTTGTTGTTTGTATAATTTTGTACAATAACTAAGGCAGTATAGCACAATTAGAACTTATAGATCAGGGCTAAACGTCGATTAGACGGGCATTAATAATCATAATTTCTGATAGGTAATGAAAACTGTGGGTAATATTATGATGATACGCGGGCTGGGTTGAGATTATCAAAACCAGCCCGCGATATTTTCGCCAAATCTGCTAAGGTGTTTCAGGACGATCGTGATAGCCGAACGCTTTTTCGATTAATTCCTCATCAGTCTTAACCGAGGCTGAACCTCCCTCAACATGGCAACTGCGACAGGCAAAATTCAATCCGAGATCCGATAGTGCTTCGGAACCGTCCTCGCTGAATTGCCCAATTTGTAATGGGTTGATGGACATCAGATGCGTGCGGATATCGCCAGTGAACATCTCAGCGTTACCAACAGCGCTCTTGGTGACGCGCGGCATGTGGCATTCGATACATTCAGCAACCAGCGGGTGAATATTCGAAGCTTGATAGGTTGCTTCGCTACGATGGCAGTCTTCACACTCTGTGCGCGTTGTAGGAGTGCCTTCTTCAGCGTTGCGCAGCGCAACTACACCCACATGCGGATCATGACAAGTAACGCAGTTGAGGACGATGTGCTTGCCCTGGTACAATTCTTCATATTGTTCATGATGTTTGATGAAACCACCGCTGGCATTGACCGATTCGACACTGCCGCGGATATGACACTCTCCGCATTGCTCAGAATCTCGGTCGATTACGGGGGAAACCAGATAGGGATTTGCTACATGCAAGCTTCCAGGACCATGGCATTCTTCACAAGCGATTCCAGCCTCAGCCCACGTTCCAACAAGACCCGGAAGATCATCCTGGTTGCCATTTGGATTGTAGCCAGTCGTATGGCAGGTGCCACAGTTATAGGCCTTTTCTTCGCCGGGGTGGTAAGCCACCCAACCAGCCTCATTACCCACCACGGGGTTCGCAAAGTTAAACTGACCTACAAAATCCTCAGCTGCAGCTTCATCTCCGCGCGTACCTGGAGGCCCGGTGATGATATAGCCCTCCAAATCGATAAAGCGAGCTTTCCAATTGTACCCACCGATGACATAGGAAATGTCATCCCAGGTATAGCCCTCTGGTGGATCGGGCACTTCGGTGAAGGGGTATTCAGGGGGCTGGCCATCAACCACTTTGTTTAGTTTATACGCATGACCGGACAAATTGTACGCATCTGCGATATCACTATGGCAGCCGGCACACACTGAACTGCTTACATACTCGGGAGCTCCTGCAGTTCCAGTATCTCCTGGCTTACCTGCTTCTCCAGGTTCACCTTGGGGGCCAGCAGGTCCTTCAGGACCAGGTGCACCTTGAGGACCTTCGGGACCGGCAGGGCCAGCGGGGCCAGGAGGGCCTTGAGGGCCCTCAGGTCCAGCACAACCTGCAAGGACAAGAATCAGTATCAGACTGATTATCATAAATGATTTTGTTTTCATTTTCACCTCCAATCAAATTCGTTAGGAGTTTCGCACTCGAAGCGGATTGGGCTGGGTATAAGGAGTGGGGACTACGCCCCATCCCCGATCTCAGTCATTTTCTCGCTGAACTGCGTAAGTCCTATTCGTTTTAATGACTTCACTTCTAAACGTTATGAGCCGTCGATCGTCCTAAATATCTGGGGTTGGAGCCTACACCTGACGATATTTTGGTGACAATCTCTCTAGGTTACTTGTTTCAGTGAAGTCATTGATGGAAAACGCGGGCTGGAATTTGATTATATCAACCCAGCCCGCGTTGGAGCCTTACAAAATATATTTGTTAGGGTGATTCGGGCCGGTCGTGATAGCCCCAAGCCTTGTCGATTAGCTCCTCATCAGTCTTGACAGAAGCCATACCGCCATCAACATGGCAGCTTCGGCAGGCAAAATCTAACCCGAGTTGAGATAGTGCTTCGGAGCCATCTTCATTGAATTGCCCAATCTGGGTAGCGTCAATGGCCATCAAGTGGGTGCGAATGTCGCCGGTGAACATTTCGGCATTGCCTACAGCGCTCTTAGTGACGCGCGGCATGTGGCAGTCGATACAAGTGACCAGTTCCATGTGTACTGGGGAATCCTGGTACTTAGCCTGGTTGAAGTGGCAGTTCTCGCACTGTGTACGCGTGGTGGGAGTGCCTTCTTCGGCGTTGCGCAAGGCAACCACACCCGCATGGGGATCATGGCAAACGACACAGTCGATGGTAATGTGCTTGCTCTGGAACAGTTCTTCGTACTGCTCGTGGTGCTTGATGAATCCACCGCTGGCGTTGACGGATTCCTGCGCGCCGCGCTCATGGCATTCACCACAAAGATCGGATGATCGATCCACTTTCATGGCTACGCCGTGAGGGTTGGCAGCGTGTAGGCTACCAGGTCCGTGGCAGCGTTCACATTGGATACCGCCTTCGGACCAGGTACCCACCAAACCAGGCAGGTCATCTTGATGGGCATCAGGTGGCCAGGAAGAGTAGCCGGTTGTGTGGCAGGTTCCACAGTTGTAGGGTTTTTCTTGGCCTTGGGAGTAGGCAACCCAACCTGCCTCGTTACCCACTACGGGGTTGGCAAAGTTGAATTGGCCCAGGAAACCCTCTGCAGCAGCTTCGTCTCCACGCGTTCCGGGAGGTCCGGTGATGATATAACCTTCTTGATCGATGAGGCGATATTTCCAGTTATAGCCACCGATGACGTACGAAATGTCATCCCAGGTATACCCTTCGGGCAACTCGGAAACTTCGGTGAAAGGATAGGTTGGGGGCTGCCCGTCAACAACTTTGTTGAGTTTGTACGGGTGCCCAGACAGCATGAAAACCTCGTAGATGTCGCTATGACATTGGGCACATGTTTCTGACTTGACGTATTCGGCACCGCTACCATCGCCCTCTGAATATACTTCACCAGCGAAACTTGGGGAAGCTACCAGGGCCAGGCCTGCGATCAGCACAACGCCAATCAATAAAATGTATCTTTTCATATTCATTCTCCATTACACTAAATACATCGTAAAGAAAGTTAGTGGAAGAATTTGACAAAACCTGTCAGCAAGATAAA
>CAYWIC010000019.1:0-45965 GCA_964458115.1 uncultured Anaerolineales bacterium
ATGCATCTTGTGTTCCCTCACTATCTCGGGCGGCTTCCAGTTTCGATAATAATGCTGCGGGGACATATTTCCCCAGGTTTGATGATGTCGGAGCAGGTGAAGTTTGAGCTTGCTGTGGAGTGGAAACTGGCACAGGTGGGGCAGTTTCCGCTGGTGAGACTGGTTGTTCGGACTCCTTTGAGGTGGGTTGCCCGCAGTTTGAGCAGAACTTGGCATTGGGGAGGAGCTCTGTTTCGCAATTCGAACAGGCCATGCTAAGCGGGGTTCCGCAATTTGAGCAGAATTTCGCCCCCAGGGGATTTGAGAACTGACAATTCTTGCAAGAACTCATAATTTGTTACTCCTAATTTGATCAAATCACCACTCACCCCTTGGTACTTGCTGGACAAAAATGACCAATCGGGATATATTATACCAAATATTGTCCGAATTGTAAGAATTCGGGACATTACTTTAGTACTATTTGGGAAAGGATTGAAAATGAAGCCAGATGCATCAGGTCGAGTTCAAATTTCCGCCAAGATTCAAAAATTAATTGCCAGGGGCGATATAGATACTCAAGATTGTCTGCACTTCGCTGAAATCAAGGATCATGTTCCTTCTTCAGAAGGCTGTGGTAAATGCTTGCAGATGGGGGATACCTGGGTCAACCTGCGTATGTGCCTGATTTGTGGGCACGTGGGTTGTTGTGATAACTCCAAGAACACGCATGCCACCAAACATTTTCATGAAACCAAGCATCCGATGATCGTCTCCTTCCAACCAAATGAAGATTGGATTTGGTGCTATGTAGACGAAGCCATCTTCGACCCTTCGAGTTGAATTTCCATGTTTGATTTTCTAAAGAAAGTTCCCCTGTTCGCCGATTTGCCCGATGAAGACCTGGAGCGGTTGTGCGCCATGGTCGTGGAAGAGCATCTCCCTGTAGGGGAGACCCTCTTTACCGAGGGGGAGATTGGGGACAAGGCCTATGTGATCACCTCAGGCGAAGTGGATATCCTCAAAGAGTCTGGAGGTCAAGACGTTTTGCTGGCATCCCGGCGCGCTGGGGAGGTGATCGGTGAAATGTCCTTGCTGGACCAGACACCGCGCTTTGCCAGCGGCGTGGCTAAATCGGATTGTGATTTGCTAGCCATCAGCCATGAAAGCCTGGAAAACTTGTTAGATACCAGCCCTTCTGCGGCGCGTGTGATGCTCTCGACCATCACAAACCGCCTGCGCAGCACGGAGATTGTGCTACGGCAAAGTGAGAAAATGGCCCAATTGGGTACCCTCACGGCGGGTATCGCGCATGAGCTCAACAACCCAGCCTCGGCCGCCCGCCGGGGTGCCGAGCATTTGCAGAAATCAATGCGGCTATTCGAGCAGGCCTATCATCAGTTCCACGCCTTGGGTTTTAGCGCTGAGCAGTGGCGTAAAGCCAGTGAATTACAGGAATTTGTCCAACAAGGTGCTGCTCAACCTGCAGACCTGGACAGCCTGGGTCGCAGCGACCGTGAAGCGGAGATCGAAGATTGGCTCGATGATCATGAGGTTGAGAATGGCTGGGATTACGCCCCCCATCTGGTCAGCCTGGGATATCAGGCAGCCGATCTGGATGACCTCAGCGCTGATTTTCCGGGTGAGTGCCTGGAAGTGATAGTACAGTGGCTGGGTACAATGTTCACGATTTACAGCCTTTTAGAGGAGATCCAGCAGGGGACGACTCGGATTGGGGAAATCGTCAAATCCCTGAAATCCTATGTTTATTTGGACCAGGCCCCTGTTCAGGCGGTCGACCTGCATGAAGGTATGGACAACACCTTGGTGATGATGCGCAGCAAGTTGAAGACCGGTATCACCCTCGAACGTCACTACGATGAGAACATCCCCAAGATCCAGGGCTATGGCAGTGAGTTGAACCAGGTGTGGACGAATATCATCGACAATGCCGTGGATGCCATGGATGGGGAGGGCTCGATTGCCATTACCACTCGCCTAAAAGGTAGTTGGGTGTTTATCGAAATTGAAGACACGGGCCCAGGGATTCCGGAAGATGTACAAGAGAAGCTGTTCAACCCTTTCTTTACGACCAAAGCTATGGGTAAAGGCACAGGTTTGGGATTGAATATCAGCTATAACATCATCCAGAAGCACAAGGGTGAGATCAAGGTCTTTTCGCGGCCGGGCAAGACCTGTTTTTCAGTGCGTCTCCCGCTCAATTTCGATGATGTCGAAAGCGGAAAGGCAGAACAACCCCCCATCCATCAGATCAGTGATGAACATCTCGAAGAGATCCTGATCTCAACAAAAAACATTGCGGTCGTAGGGATCAGCGATCGCGAGAGTGCCGCAGCGCATTCTGTGCCAGCCTATTTGCAAGCCCAAGGTTATCGCATCTATCCAGTCAACCCAAAGTATGAGCAGGTTTTGGGCGAGAAGGCGTACCCTGATATGCATTCGCTAGAGGATTCCGTGGACGTAGTTTTAGTGTTCCGACGCAGCGACTTCGTCCCAGAAATCGTACAACAAGCAATTCAGATTGGCGCTAAGGTTGTCTGGATGCAATTGGGCATCGTCAACCCAGATGCAGCTGAAATCGCCAAGGACGCCGGCCTTGATGTGGTCATGGATGCCTGCATGCGCCAGACTCACCAACGACTGATCCGTGTGAATTGATAGCGATGGTCTGGGCGCTCTTGCTGGCACACTTTCTGGGGGATTTCCCCTTGCAGGCCGACTGGATGATCCGTCGGAAAGCGAATTTATGGGTACTCGCATTACATGGCAGCATCCATTTTGTGTTGATGGTGCTCCTCATGGGGGGGATTAGGCAACAGATTTGGCCCCATTTGCTGCTGCTCACCTTAGTTCACATGGTTCAAGATCATTTGAAAATCCTAATGACCATTCGATGGCCTGAGCGCATGGTGTTCTTGTTTTTCCTCGATCAACTGCTGCACTATCTTGCCATTTGGGGTTTCGTATCCTGGATCCAGGCAACCCAGGAATTAGCGAATATCTTTGGCAATCAGGACTGGGTGATCATAACCATCGCCTATTTGATTGGCACATATGTATGGTATATCAGCGAACGAGTGATCTCTCACTCCGATAATGATTATCTAGAGATGGTCAAGGAAACCAAAATCGAGCGCATGTTGGCTCGCAGCGGATTGATCAGCCTTTTCTTACTGGCGCGCGCCTGGATGTTGCCTAATCTTGCCCTAGCCTTGTCCTGGCCATATCGCGCGTCGAGTTTCCGCAAGCGGGCAGTGGTCTCAGATGTGAGCGTATCGCTGGGTGTGATCATTTTTTTGTTTGTAGCCCTAGGATTGAGCTAGTTTTTGCAAATTAAGATATGACGCCAAAAACACAAGAACTTGGTTACAGATAGAAATTACGCAGATTGGCGAGGAAATTGCTGGGAATAGGGGGGTGGGCGCTTCGCCCCCCTATTCCCAGCAAACAACACTTCAAGCGTGTAACTCTTACAGCTTTGGTTGGTACATATCCATAGCTGTATTCCAGAAAAATCTGTTATATAGTGTGCAATGAACGGTTGAGTTGATTGACCCGAAGGAGAGTAATCGATGGCTAAACCCATTATTATGACAGTTGACGATGAGATCCAGGTGTTGAATGCGATTGCGCGTGACTTGCGCGGTCATTGTGGCGGGGATTATCGCATCATGAAGGCCAACTCAGGCGCTGAGGCCCTGGAGACTCTTCAACAACTCAAGCTGCGAAATTCCCCGGTAGCCTTACTGGTTTCAGATCAGCGCATGCCTGAGATGAGCGGAACGGAATTCCTTTCTCAAGCTATGAAAGTGTATCCTGAGGCCCGCAAAGTTCTGCTGACCGCGTACGCTGATACCGAAGCAGCCATCAACAGCATCAATGAGATCGGCCTAGACCATTACCTGATGAAACCCTGGGATCCACCTGAACAGAATTTGTTCCCAGTGTTGGATGATCTCCTCAGCGATTGGTTAGCCAATGTTCTAATCCCTTATGATGGTATTCGGGTGGCGGGCACGTTGTGGTCTCCCCAATCGCACAAGTTGAAGGATTTTCTCTCTCGGAACCGGATCCCTTACCAATGGCTCGACATTGAGATCGATTCGGAAGCCAAGGCATTGGTCGAATCTCTGAGCGAGGGCGATCACCGCCTGCCAGTCGTTTTTTATCCCGATGGAACGGTGATGATCCAACCCGAGATCCAGGAATGCGCTGCCAAAGTGGGTTTACAGACCCAGGCGACACAGCCATTTTACGATTTGATCATTATTGGAGCAGGTCCGGCGGGTTTGGGCGCAGCGGTATACGGGGCTTCAGAAGGGTTATCTACAGCACTGATCGAGCGAGAAGCCACAGGGGGGCAGGCGGGCACCAGCTCGCGCATCGAAAATTACCTGGGATTTCCCAAGGGAATCAGCGGAGGCGACCTGGCCCGGCGCGCTACCGATCAGGCTAAACGTTTGGGGGCTGAAATCCTGACCGCAGTTGAAGTCGTCAATGTGCGCGTGGATGGCCCGTACCGCATTGTGACCCTCAGCGATGGAACCGAGTTGAGCTGCAAGGCTTTGATCGTCGCTACTGGGGTGACATTGAGGCGTTTAGATGTGCCGGGTGTCGATAAGTTCACCGGCGCGGGAGTATATTACGGAGCTGCCTTGACGGAAGCGGCCCATTACCGCGACCAGAACGTCTATGTTGTGGGGGGGGCGAACTCAGCAGGTCAGGCAGCCATGTTCTTCTCGCGCTATGCCAGTCAGGTCACTATGCTTGTACGAGGGGATTCGCTCACCAAAAGCATGTCGGCATATCTTATCGATCAAATTGATGGCACTGAGAATATTGATGTGAAAACTAACACTGCTGTTACAGAAGTATTCGGTGATGATAAGTTAGACGCCATCAAGATCAAGGACTCACAAACCGGCGAGGAGACAAAAGTTCCAGCAGCGGCCTTGTTTATTTTCATTGGAGCCAGATCTCATGCCGACATTGTGAAAGATGTCGTTAAATGCAATGAAGCCGGATTCATCTATACAGGTAGCAATTTGCTGCTTGATGGCAAGCGTCCCAATGGATGGAGGGAAAACCGCGATCCTTTCTTGATGGAGTCTAGTGTCCCTGGAATTTTCGCGGCAGGCGATGTACGAGATGGCGCTGTGCGGCGCGTGGCCTCAGCTGTAGGGGAAGGGGCGATTGCCGTCAGCCTGGTGCATCAATATTTGAAGACAGTTTAGTTCAGAAGTGCTTTCATCGAAGCCAGCATCGCGCACTAAGAACAATTTCTACTTAAAGATTCCTAATGACCAACCTAAAAGGAGGTCAGAAATGGATCGTGCGTTTCCCAGAGTATTAGGCAGAGAAGAACGGATTGTCGATCGTCCTTTTACACACGCGGAGCATATCCCCAAGGATCGCGAAGTGTTGTTGTATATGGCAAATCAGGTGTGCGTGGTTATCGAAGAGCATCTGCCTGCCCTAAGGGTAGGGAAGCCAATTTATGTCGATGAACCCGATGGGCGCTGGCACCGCTATCAGATACCCCACCCTATGGCTTTGTTGCAGGCGCAACATATTTATCTGGTCGGGTTTTTTGGCCAAAAACGCCCCGAGATGTCTCCTGATTACTTCTTGGAATTTACTTCCAAGCTCATCGAGAGAATTCCAAAATATCCGGATATTCTAAGTTATAGCACGATGGCATTGCCTAATGGTGATTTCAGCAACCTTGTGTTGTTGTCAAATGAAGATGTCAAGATGAAATGGATGGCGGGGGATATTCACAATCAAGCTGTTACACGCTCCCCCAACTATTACACTTCTGTGCGCATCAATAATGGGGTACTCTCACAAGGTGTCCTACAACCCCATTCTCTCAAGATCATCCAGGTGAAGTATTGCGATTATGGCGAAACGCCTCCCTGGAAGGGTATACGGGATCTTTCCTTGGAATAATTATGCTATCGTGGCCCAGGTTCGATTGGATTGGAGATATCTTTGCTCCACTCATGCCAACCCCCGTCATAGACTGAGATATTCTTTCTGCCCATCAAATGAGCATAGAAAAATGCTTCGCTCGCTCGCCAACCTGTTCCACAGTAGAAGACAACTTTTTTATCTGATGTGATTCCAACATTATCCCAATTGGATGCAATTTCATGATAAGCGCGCATTGTGTTGTCAGGATTTCGATAATCTTGCATGTGATGTGGGTCTGATCCAGAATGCCCCCAAATTGAGCCAGGAATATGGCCTTTAGCCTTGATGTATGAGTAACCGCTGGTTTCACCGATGAACTCTGGCCAACTTTGCACGCTTACTAGCTGCTCTGATTTTCCAGCAACTATTTCCTTGACCGAATCTATTCCAACAATATTCTCCAGATTTCCAGGCATCGCGCCACCAAAAGAAGTAGCTGGGATTGGTTGCTGTACCCCAGAAACAATATCATTGCCAGAATTTAGCCAGGCGCTTAATCCCCCATCCAAAACTCTGACATCCTCTACACCGGCATACATCAAGATGCTGGCAGCGCGGGCTGCCGCCATGATGTCCCTGCCATAGAGGACTACCAGAGATTTGCATGTGATGCCTAGACCCAGAAGAATTTCGAGGAGTTTTTCATCTGGATATTTATTGCGGGAGACAGGATTTTCAATTGCAGATACATCGAGGTGGATTGCACCAGGAATATGACCAGCCTCATATTTCTGGAGCCCTCTCCAACTTACCTCAATTAGCACAAATTTCTTATTGGCATCGTAATTTGGCAAATGGCCTGCAATCAAGTCTGAAACCCAATCAGCAGGAACTAAATGTTTGTAGTTGGCCAGAGTATCCATGGGCAAGCTTGAACAGTCTGCCCACTCTTGCAGACCTGCTGCATAGGTAAACACTTCTCTGGTTCCATTATCCAGAAGTAATTTTTCTATATCAGAGCAGTTGTCACTTGCGTATCCATAAACACTCACGAATTTCTTTGAAGTTATCCCTTTTGAAGTTAGCAGAGAAATCAACTTCGTTTTAGGAATATTTTTGATCCAGGATAATGAGTAACTGATCGCGCCTCGGATATGCCCACCTCGCGCTTCCCCCTGCATTTTCCAACCATTATAGGCAGCGGAGGAGCGAATATCCACAATGGCGAATTCGGGATTGTCTAATTGTGCTGAAAGCTCTTGCGTAGAAATGTTTGCCATGACCACGATTCTCAATGAATTCCCTCCCATTGTATTGAAAACTGATTTATTCGTAAAGTCTGCGGCTTTGAGGAAAAACTACAGACCGCAATTGCAATAATTAACCTGATGTGAAGTTTTTTTGGTAGTGGATGATTTGTGAGTGATAGAAAAACTAATGTCACCCTGAGACGAAGTCGAAGGGTCTAACGCAGCGCAATTATCTCTTTTCATTATTGGTTTTGATTCGCTAGATACTTCGGCCTACGGCCTCAGTATGACATTCAAAAAAAATACTTGCACTGATCGCAAATTAATCAGAATTGGCGTAATGCCCTGAGGCCGCGCTCCAGAAGAGAGTGCCAAAACGCTCGATCTGCTGCGCTTGTCCGCTTCGTTCTAATTGCGATAGGGTTTCTGCAACTTCAACAGGCGACCAGCTCTCCAGAGCTTGAACTAGTTCTGTTTCTCGCATAGGGTGGCGGGTGATTATTCCGATTACGGCTTCCATTAAGGTTTTACTCCCGCCAAGGTTGAAAATCCCACTTTCTGGATAAACTATTTTCGCGACTTCTCCCAAAATCGTCGTTGCTCGCAACAAGCCATTTTCGTCAGGAGCCTGAACCCAATTCTCTGCAGGAGGGCGAGTAGGTTGGAGTAGGTGTACTTCATCGGGGACGAAAGTGATCCAGTCGATTTCGCCGGGTTCGTGATTCGCTAAAGCTTGCTGAACCTTGGCAAGAATATCCTTCAGAGGGAAATACTCTTTTTGCTCGGATACCATAGGCTTGGAGCGTCCCAACTGGCAGTAGACGCAATTCCAATTGCAGGTCTTGTGGGGTATCGGATCAATCCCTAGAGATTGACCTAAACGGCGGGAGGGAACAGGCCCGAATACGTAATCCATGAAATCGCTTTATTGAGCACTCATCGATACAAGTCGCACACCAGCTCGATGCACCTGCTTGAAATTGGCCCCTTGCCTGACAGAACGTAATACTGGGTCTATGGCTTCTACCTGCGATCCACACAGCAGATCGACGCCGTAATCAAAGAGCACCGGGCTGAGTGGCGTGGTAGGTCCTAACAGGATCACCCGAGCCTGGGGCGAGCAATGCTGTAAGAGTCCATCCAGGGTGCGGTTCATCAACGTCATGGACGTGATGGCCACAACGTCCGCCTGGGGAAGGACCTCACTAGCTGTGGAGGCAGGCAAATCTCCGGGTTGTGGATCCAGCTCTAAGACATGCAACTGACCGACCTGCGCGCGCAGTCGGTCGATGAAGGGGAAATGTCCGATCAAGGCAACGGTTTTCTCCCGGCCGTGCGCGCTGATGACCTCTTCAGCGTTGATCTCTTGCCAGGTTCGAGAGTGGCTTGGTAGCAGAGCGTTCAAGGCTGCGGCCCCTACACTCACCAGCGTTGGCTGTTCGGATAGTATCAGGGAGGCCAGTTCTCGGGCACTCATGGCTTCCAGATGGCCTGCCTGGGGAACGTCGGGAAGGCCATGTTCATGGCCACCCCTGAGAGTAGATGCCAGACCGCAAATGCGCTGACCATTGACTTGCATGACCACGGCCGTCCAATGCAGCCCGATACAAATATGGGCAGCCTCTCCATCATGGAGGGTGTCCAAGAGATCGTCGATTAGCTTATTCATTCTAAATTCATTTCCTACTTGGTATTTTCGCTAATTCCATTCAGTGAGTTTCTTTGTAGAGCTTGTAAGGGTCGATGCAATCTCCAGGTTGAGAGAGGAGATTGCCACTCTACGTTTGCAGTGATAGCCGATAAATACTGGTTCTCTAGGAATTGCGGGAGTAATCCCCATGATAAATAGGTGAGCGGGGTGCGGAGCAGCCCGCTCACCTATTTATCATGATAGTCCTACGGCGTTTCCCAAAGACCCTAAATTCTATATCCCTGGTTCCATCTGCTCCGCGGTTGACTGGTAACGACGCAGAGCATCGTCACCAGTGGTGGGATAGCTGAACATCTATCGAAAATTCATTCTTTAATGATCGTGATGCTCGTGACCGTGGCCGTGTTCGACACTCTCTTTGCAGGGGGCTGCCCCGCTGAGTTCACCACCCAGAAAACTTTCCAAGGCCTGTTGCACAGTGCCCGTTGCACCTGTGGCGGTTTGGATGCCGAATTGCTGGAAGAATTGGATGGCCCTGCCACCCATGCCGCCGCTGAGCATGACATCGGCGTTCTGCTCCTTGATGAAGCCAGGCACCTGGCCGGGTTGGTGGCCATTATAGAAAGGATTCTCGACGATTTCGACGGCTTTGACTTCAGTTCCATCGACGTCGATCAGAGCAAAGAACGGACAACGGCCAAAGTGATGAGCTACAAGACTTTCTAATCCATTATTAGTTTCGGTGGATATTGCAATACGCATAATTAGTTCTCCTTGTTATTAAGGTTGGTTAATTCGTCAGCGGCGATAAACCCTGTCACCGAGATCTCTTTTTTTTATCCGTTACATCTTCTACTGCCGGTTTGATCTGCTGAACTAGGTACACGGCGATCGGGCACCAAGGGTATGATGGCATGGTAAATCTCTTGAGTGACTCTGCTCATGCTTGATCATCCAAAAGGGTATCCAGCACTCTGGACCAAATCTTATGTAAAGCCAGGCTGGCTGGTGTGTTGGGCGCGTACACGGTCACTGACTGGCCTTGGACCATGGCTTGGGTAACTGTCAAGTCGAAGGGTATCCGTCCGACCAGCTCGATACCGCGCTCAAGGCAGAAGGCTTCGATCTCAATTGCGCCCTTGGGGAACAGGTCGGCTTTGTTGATGCAGACCAATGCCCGTACCCCAAAATAGTCGCTGGTTTGCAGGACGCGGCGCATATCATGAACTCCCGCCGCGGAGGGTTCGGCCACGATCAACGCCAGGTCTGCCCCCGAAGCCGCCGAGATCACTGGGCAACCGATCCCCGGAGGGCCATCCACCAACACCAGGTCGAGGTTCTCATCCATAGTCTGCAAACGAGCGTTCTGTTTGACCAGGGTGACCAGTTTGCCTGAATTTTCCTGCGCGGGGATCAAGGCGGCATGGAAAAGCGGTCCATAGCGACTGTCGGAGTGGAACCACTCCCCAGCAATCTGTTCGTGCATGCTGATGGCATCCTCGGGGCACTGGTAAACGCAAGCCGCGCAGCCGTCGCAGGCGATCGGATCGATAATAAAGCCCTCACCCCTTACTCCCCTCGCAGCAGGCGCGCCTCTGGCGTCCCAGTGGGAGAGGGGCTGGGGGTGAGCGGAGACAGCATCGAAACGACAGACCTGTTCACAGGTGCCGCACCCCTGGCACAAATCCGGGTCGATGACGGCGACTTTGCCGCCCCAGAAATCATCGCGCGCGATGATCTCTGGGGACAGGACCAGCTCCAGGTTGGACGCGTCCACATCGGCGTCGGCCAGCACAGCCCGCACCGGGGAATCATCCATCGCTGCCAGATGGGCAAACGCGGCAGTAACACTGGTCTTACCCGTGCCTCCTTTGCCACTTAGAATCACTAGTTGCTTCAATGTCTTGGTCATTTATCAGGCTGTTTGCACTATCCCTTTAGGAATTTGTGCGTACAATTGCTGGAACTTATCTTCATAGGCAGGCTGAATATCGATTAGCAATCTCCCCCCTGCGATTCCTTCACCGATCTGTCGTTCGAGGGGGATGCGCATGAGGATAGGTATGCCTGCCTCCTGACAGAAGGTATCCACACTGGAATCGCCGATCCCTGCGCGGTTGACGATCACGCCGGTTGGGATGGCAAGCTCATGGGTTAAGTGCACAGCTAATTTCAAGTCGTGCAGTCCGAAGGGGGTTGGTTCGGTCACCAAGAGCACGTAATCCGATCCTAAAATCGTTTCAACGACCGGGCAGGAAGTACCGGGCGGCGAATCGAGAATCACGATCTTTTGCTGCTTGGCATCATGCCATTCCTTGAGCTGGCGGATGATGGGGACAGCCATCGGCTCACCGATGTTGAGCAGCCCGCGGCTGAAATCGATCCCCTCTGGGGTTGTACCACTTTCCAGGCTTCCCAGGTTTTTAGGAATTTCTGAGATCGCTTTTTTGGGGCACTCCAGAGTGCAGCTCCCGCAGCCATGGCAAAGTTCGGGAAACACCAGGGGTACGTCTCCCAGGACGACGATGGCGTGAAACTCACAGACTTCGCCACAGCGACCGCAACCATCACAGCGGGCCTCATCCACGTTAGGGATCAGCATATTCACATCCTGGCATTGGTCGAAAACCGGGTTCAGGAACAAGTGTGCGTTCGGCGCTTCGACATCACAATCCAGGTATGCAACCTGTGCATCAATACGGGCCA
Organism: uncultured Anaerolineales bacterium; assembly: GCA_964458115.1. Taxonomy (GTDB): domain Bacteria; phylum Chloroflexota; class Anaerolineae; order Anaerolineales; family UBA11858; genus NIOZ-UU35. Next base: position 11,524 of record CAYWIC010000019.1, read on the forward strand.
AGCTTGACGCCAGGCTGGCGGCAACAGTGGTCTTACCGGTGCCGCCTTTGCCGCTGGCAACTGCTATCTTCATGGTTAGCGAGCCCCTCCGCCGTGCAGCTCATCACCGGTGGCCGTGGTAGTGGTTTCGAGTTCCCCAGCCAGGAATTTATCTAAAACATCGTTGACGGAGCCATCTTCGGCCAAATATGCCTGGATTCCTGCACCTTCCAGGGCTGAGAATGCGCTGGGGCCATAGCGTCCACTGATGATCGCTTCGGCGCCATTATCAGCAAGGAATTGGACTGCTTGGGGACCTGCTCCGCCGCGCGCGCTGGCAGCGGGGTTAGCGAAGGCTTGCCAGGCGCGTGTATCGCTATCGATGATGATGAAGAAATCACAGCGTCCAAAACGGGGGCTGAACTGCGCTTCGAAGGAATTATTTACGGAAGAAATCGCAATTTTCATTTTAGAGGGTCCATTCTTCCCAAACTTTGCCAACCAGATCTGGGCCGGGGGTGAGTGTGGGTTGGCCAGGTTCCCAGCCTGAAGGAGTCACTTCGCCGGTTTCATAAACGTGTTGGAATGCTTTGATTTGCCTGAGTAATTCGTTCGGATTGCGCCCGACTTCGGGTGTCAGCACCTCCATAGCGCGGATGACAAAGTCGGGATCGATGATGAAGCGACCGCGGATATCGACCCCAGCAGCTTCGTCGTATACGCCATAGATCGTGCCAATCTTGCCGCCAGCATCAGACAGCATGGGGAAGGGGATACCGCCCTCCACCATCTTGGACAATTCTTCTTCTTGCCAAATCTTGTGCACAAAGCGGCTGTCTGTACTGACTGAGAGAACTTCGACACCGAGAGCTTGAAATTCAACATTGAGGGCAGCGACCGCTGCCAGTTCAGTCGGTCAGACAAAGGTGAAATCGCCGGGGTAGAAACACAAGACGATCCACTTCCCCTTGTAATCGGATAATTTGACGGGCTCGAAGCCGACATCTTTCACAAAAGCGCCGGCTTCGAAATCTATGGCTTCCTTTCCTACAGTTGCTACCATTTTGTGTACCTCCTGTTGTGGTATTGGGTCAGCCGGAGATGCGGCTGGCAAAATTGGTCCGCGGACGGGCTTTACACAACCATCTTTGAGTTTTGACATAATAGCCTCCAGGCTCTAATGGATTGACAAAATCCTATCAATCGTAAAGTTTTCGTGTGAATTAGTTAGGACTTACGCAGTTCAGCGAGAAAATGGCTGGGAATAGGGGGTGGGGGCTACGCCCCCACCCCCTATTCCCAGCACAATCTGCTTCAAGTGCGAAACTCCTTTTAGTATTATTTGTCATCATGTTCATCAACTTGCAATTGAGCAGCCGGGTTGGAGTTGGACCAGTCTCTGCCGCGCCTCCAAGCACCGCGCAATCGAAACCTTCGACGGCGGCCGCCGCGGCGCTGGCCAAAGCCTCTCCCTGGGTTGGATCTAGCAAACCTGGGTTGGGAATCATTGACGCAGGTTCTTGTGCTGCGGCCCATTCGCGAGCCTTCGCCCCTGGGTCCAGTTCCATCTTGATTGGGCATGTTTTCTATCTCCTTTCTTTCTTTATCATTTCATTTTTGTATTTTTGGGTCTCCGGTAACCGCGGGGGGACTATCCATATTTTGGTGTGAGTGGGGTGCGGAGTACCCCGCTCACTCCTAAATCTGGAGGGGCATTACTGATAAATTGATTACTCATTTTGCCAATTTGTTTCCTTGTAAGCCATCAAGAGGGTATCGATCTCATTCCGGGTTTTCTGTAAATCGCCAATCCATTCAGAGAGGCACTGTTTGCCGTCTGGCAAGATCTGATAAACCCTACGTCGTGGTCCCTGGTTTTCATCATCCCATTGGGAGGATACCCAGCCGCAGTCTTCCATATCTCGCAAAGCACGATAGATCAAGCTGGCATCGAAACATTCGCGCTCGAAACCAAACTCCCCGATCCCATCCAGCAAGCTATAGCCATGCTCAGACCCACGCGTCAACAAAAGTAATAGACAGGGCTTCAAGAAACTCATCACCCGCTGTCGTCGCCCTCTCCCCCTCCCCTTCCCTCTTCCACCTGGCATGAGATTTCTCCTTTGCGTGGAAATTTATGTAATCGGTTACTATTTTGATCGAAGGAAAGAATCTTGGATCAACAGACCCTTCGCTCGTCACGCTGACTGCAGCATCATCAATAAATGTCATATAAAATTGTATATTGTAATCTAAATCACTATAGACCAAATGTCAATAGTGACGTTTGGCACATAAATATCCACATAATGCGCTTAATGTCACTAAAAAAGTTTGCCTGCAGAGAGATATAATCAATCCACCAAAATTCGTTGTTATGTTGTTAGCTATGAAAAATAGCAGGTGATATATGATTGAAGTTGCGCGACTTGAGACGTTTCTACAAGCTGCAGAGAATCTGAGTTTTACTGAGGCAGCTCGTAATCTTCATTTAACCCAGCCAACGGTAAGCCATCACATTAAGGCCCTCGAAAGCGAGTTGAATGTTAAACTGTTTGAAAGGGACTCCCCTGGTCTGCGCCTCACGGAGGCAGGGCGCCTGCTATTGCCCTGGGCTCGCAAAGTCGTACGTGATTCAATTGAATTACAAGGAATGATGGAGGCTTTACAATCAGGAATTGCGGGCAATCTGCGCATCGCTTGCAGCACGACCGCTGGAAAATATGTTTTGCCACAGCTCGCGGCGCGGTTTTGTCAACTTAACCCAGGGATCAATGTCCGCATTCTGCGATGCACGCCTGAGCATGTGGTCCCGCGGCTGTTGGATGGAGAAGCCAATTTGGGGGTTGTCAGCTATGAAATGCATGAGGAGGAAATGGAGTTACAGGAGTTTTTTGAAGATGCCATCACCATGATTGTTCCAGCTCACCATCCTTGGGCTTCGAGATCATCTATCCGTCCTTCAGAACTAATTGGCGAACCGATCATCATGCGTGAACCGTCCTCGGGGACTCGCCGTGTAATGCTCTCCGAACTCGCCAAATTTGATATCAGTCTGGATGATATCAATTTCTTCATGGAATTAGGAAATGCGGAGGCGATCGTGCGGACAGTGGCTGCCGGGTATGGGGTCTCCTTTGTCTCGACATTAGCATCAGCATGTCCGTTAGAAGGAGGGAATATCGTAGATGTGCCTGTTGAAGGACTCGATCTGCGCCGAAAAATATTTATGGTACGTAAACGACTGGTTGCTCCCAATCGTCCTCAAGAGGCTTTTTGGAGTTTTGTGCACGATCCTGCCAACCTGGATTTAATCCGATTAGCTACATTTCTTTGGAGGCGGTGATAACCAGTACGCTCAGATAGATCAGTATGCGAGAATCACAAAGCTCCCTACGTAAGGGAGCCTTGTTTGTAATCCTCCAATCTCCCCGATACTGAAGGCACAGTTTGTGGAGGAGGATTAGCCTCATTTGGTAGAAATCGTTGGTGAAATAAATTTCTCTCGATATTTGCAGAGCAAAAATGTCGTCAACATCCATACTACAACTGCGTTGACCCAGCGTCCATCCCACCCCTTTTTTATTTGGGCCAATGGGCTTAACGAAATTCCATCTGAATTCGAAGAGGCAGTATATCGAAAACAGTCCTGATCCCCTAAAGGGAAATTTGCGGACTTTCGCGCCCAATATTTTTGGTCTTCAACGATTTGCGATAGCTGTTCAATCTCTCCATACACGATATGACGTCCGTCGTTGCGGCCAAAGTAAATCCTTTTCCAGATTCCAGAGCCCAAAGTGGGATCAGCCAATTGCCATTTTCCAAAAGAGTTGTACTCTACCCAGGCATGTGCTTGGCCAGGGTTTTCCAATGTGCCGTTTTGGCCTCTTTTTACAAAGGGATCAGGATATAGGAATCCGATCACCATTTGGGTGGGAATATTGGAGGCTCTGCTCAAGGCAACCATGAGACGCGCATAGCCTGCACACACACATGATCCAATTTCATAACTCATCAAAGCAGAAGAAGATATACAATCTTCTTGCACTTGTGAGTACGAGAGGTGATCTGACGTAAAAGAATAAATGCGGTAGACTTCATTTGAGCTTACAGCGCTCATTAGGTCTGCAGCCTGACCTCGAATAAGATAATGGTCAGATTCGATCCCTGATTGGGGTAAAAGGTGGAATGCCTCCAAGGGACTCTCCCAGGATATTTTCCCTTGGCGCAACTTTACATCATATTCAATAATGGCTTCGATATACTCGTTCGCTTGCATTTTTGTGGATAGCTTGAGCGCGTTGACATGATCGTACTTCTCAATTCGATGAGTGCCTTCCCAATGGATATTTAGGTTGCTGACCTTTTGATAAGGACCGCTCTGGGGGATCAACACACCCAGAAAAACGGAGGCCTCCTCGTCAGCACTCGTAAAACTGAAAACTTCTGTAACATGATAGCGCAAGTTTGCAGGGAAGAAGAAAAAAGCGAATACAACCGCTGTAAACATCAATCCCAGGCAAAATGTTACTTTGCCTATGCATAGTGTCGTTCGGGCAACTTTTTTGAAGTGTACCGAATAGCGCGCAAAAAATTGGTCATTCATTCAGATAGTTCTCATATGGGAGTTATTTGGGCGGACCAGGTGATTGAACCGCCCGTTACATGACACTAGAATGTGTAGGTCATCTTTGCGCCGTCAACATCCATCAAAAAAGGCGGTGCTTTCTTGATCAGGATGCGTTCGTCGCGCAAATCCTTGGGGTCGATATCCTTATTCTCTAAGGCCAGTTCACATAACACGATCTCGCCGCCCAATTCCAGGATGGTATTGAATAATTCAACGGGATTTGGTAATCCCTTGGGTGTTCCGAGTTTCTCTAATTCACCACTAAGCGCCCACTTAGCGCCAGCCGGGCATAAGAAAACATGCACCTCATAATCCAGGCTCAAACCTGAAGTGGAGAATATCAAGGTCGGCATGATATTGGCTGCGGTGTCGCCATTGCAGACAACGGCCATTTTTTCTGTCATAAACTATCTCCTATTGTTAGGTGACAGTCATTACACGGGCAATGACTGTCACCTTTTTACTTTGGTTAGGCGACCCTTATCTCTGGGGGCGCACGAAAATCAAGTATGCTGTAACCCAGGCACCTAGTGCGATTGCGATTGCAGCGACAAAGGAGCCGATCGATAGCTGCGGGATCCCGCTCAAGATATGGGTCACGTTGCAGCCGCCAGAGGTGACCGCACCAAATCCCATGATCAAACCTCCCAAGAAAGCCTGGCCGATCATGCCGATCTTTGGGAAACGGAACTTGAATTCACCTGCGAGCAGCGCGGCAATGAAAGCGCCGATCACGATCCCAAGAACCATTGCTGCAATCCAGTTGACGGCCTGACCCTCTACCCTCAGGATCAGTACTTTCACCCATTGGATCCAACCAGCGGTGATTCCCAGTGGGTAATTACGACCAGCAGCGGCTGAGATTGGGAAAGAAATAATTCCAACTATGCCGATTCCAATTCCAGTTACTAACCAATTCCAGGTTCTCTTGAAAAATGGAACAGATGAATCGACTGCCAGATCATCGTCGCCATTTTGGCGAGCCATTAAGAACCAGATTACACCCGCCAGAACAGCGATGATAAGAGCCAAAATCCAGTAAGGAACACCGAGGAGATTCGCCAAGGTCAAATTGGCATCATCCGCGGTTTTCACAATGGTGCTGGATTGCAAAGATGCTTTGATAGGTTTTAAGAAACCCATCGCAGTCAGGGTTCCAGTTGTGGCCAATCCGATGACTGCAGCCAGGGCGCCCATCATTCCTTCGCCAACTCGATAGGTGATCCCGCTGGCGCAGCCTCCGGCGACTACCATGCCGATGCCGAAGATGAAGCTTCCCACCAGGTTTGCTCCCCAAAACAAAGGCTTGGGGTTGATCGTAATGATCCCTGCAGCATCCATGATGGCAAATCCAACCATCTCAACTAAGATTGCCACACCAACAGACTTTAGTAGTGTGTAATCTTGTAGCAATGCAGTATCGCGGATTGCGGAATTCATACAAAACCGCCCGCGTTGCATTACAAAGCCAAATATTATTCCTACAATCAATCCAGTGATTATTGCAGTTGTCATTGTCATTCTCCAGTTATCTATGCTTATTTCAAGCCAAAGGCTTCTATCAACATACGGTGATTGGGGCCATCGAGTTGTTCGACTGAAACTAACTTGTGACCCTGCTTCTTCAAATTGCGGGGAATCCGTTCCACTGACATCGGGTAATCCAACAGAACTTCCAGGACTTCTCCCTTTTCCATCTTCTTCAAGGTGGTCATGGTATTCATGTCGGGATACGGGCAGATCTTGCCACACACATCCAGGGTTTTGGTGACAGTGATTTCTTCGCTCATATACATTCTCCTTATTTTTTTAGTCACGATTTTATGTCACTCTGAGCAGAGCGAAGAGTCTCCCACTCTGGAAGTGGAGATTCTTCACTTCGTTCAGAATGACAAATCGTGAAATACTGAATTAGTCTAGTAACTAAACGTCATCTTGGCGCCTTCGGCTTCGAACAAGAATGTTGAAGCCATCATGACTTCGACGCCGTCTACCAGGTCTTCCTCCTGCATGTCCCAGATAGGTAGGCCGAGCTCGCACAGGATGACGCGTCCATCGAGCACCTGAATGGCATCAAATAATTCCACCGGGTCTGGCTGGCCTTTCAAGTCTTGGAATTGTTCAAGGGCACCTTTCGCGAGCACCTTGGCGCCACCGGGTTGGACGAAAAATAAGACCTCGTCTCCTGTGGCCGCTACAGCTGCTGACATGACCAATGCAGACATCACGCTATGGGCGTCGTCATGGTTTAGTGTGACAACAATCTTATCTATGCTTTCTTCAGTCAAGGTTCACCTCCGTGAATGACTTTGTTCCAGGTGGCAGTTACTTCCAAAGTAACTGCCACCTGGTTTCGCGAATGATTCAATCCGCTGCTGAGGCAACTGCCTCTGCAGGTGCTTCTCTTTCTAGTTGTACAGCTTTGGCTTTTACTTCTTGGAAATAAACCGCGAACGGGCGGTAAAGTAAGTGCGCCCATTTCCCCATGGGCCCGATGCAAATGTAAAGCATCATCATGACGACCAAATGACCAACATAGGTATAGTATGTTGCCAAAGGTAATCCCAAGTAGCGGAAGGCACTGATCAAGAGACCCGAGATGGAAAGCAAAATCAGTAACACTGGGAATAGCCAATCGCTGAAATGAGAGAATTTGTGCATTTGGTGATCTTTCTTAATACGACCCCAAAGAGCCTCTCCCGCTCCATAGATGATAGCCAATGCGGCCAGATAACCGATCCAGCGCTGGGGATGGTAGAGGGGATAGAGATTGTCGGTTTGGAACCAAGTCAGGAAGACCACGATCAGCACAAACATGGAGCCGTAGCCGAATACCAGGATCAAATGGCTGATCCAGCGGCGTTTGCCTTCGCACTTAGAGAATCTCTCTTGTGTCAGGGTGTGATATACCAACTTCCAACCTTCGCTGACAAACACCGACAACGGGGGAATCTTCAGCTTACCTCCCTCACGGAATATGAGGGTGAACATGCGGGCTACGTTCGAAAGTAAGAAGAAAGCCAGCACCGCGGCCAGAATCAAGTCCGCGACGTGGATCATCTCAACTGGGGCAAAGGTGTTCAATTCCACCTGCTGAGTAACCAATGGGCCATGTAAAAGTAAGGCCAATAAAATGACTACAATGGCTCCAATGAGCAGTGCTCCAATTGACCAGGCCTTTGAGGTGTATAACTTGTGTGATAAGCCAGTCCAGTCGTATTGGGCCGTCAGCCAGCGGCGCATCGCCATCATGGTTTCGCCGGGCTCGGCTTGTTTGGGGCAGGTTTCCGAGCAATCGCCGCAGTAGTAGCACAGCCAGGGATCCAGGCTGCTCTGCATGCGCGCTTTCAAGCCCACCTGTGTCAGGCGGATCATATTGCGCGGGAAGGGGTACTCGTCGCTGGTCAGAGGGCAAATGGCTGTGCAATTGCCGCAGTTGAAGCATTTTTCGATGCCCACGGCACCATATTCTTTTAGCTCATGCATCAGGGTAGGATCGATTCGGGTGCTCATCGTTATGCCTCCACCTGCTTGTAGAGAACAAAGTCTCCGCACATGCCATCCTCGGCTACAATGTCATATTTCTTCATTGCAGTCAGATGCCAGAGAACTTCTTTCGTAGGCGCATCGATAGCCTCGGCAATTTCGGGGACTGTCTTGGCGTTCTCGCGGATAACTTGGCATATTTCTCGATGGAATTGCTTATGTTCTTTGAGAACAGCCTGAGTCTGTTTTACAGTCTCCTGGTGATCGATGCGCAGTTTTTTGAGCAATTCTGCTCGTTTTTTAGCTGCTTGTTTATCAGTGCTCATGCAGGTACCTCCACCAGTTCAGCATGGTCAAGCGCGAAGGCCTCAACCATGGCCTCGTACTGGGTCAACGTCCAACCCTGGACATCGATAGCCCGATTGGGGCAGGCGCTGACACAATTACCACAACCGGTGCAATTGGCCGGGGTCACCACCGCCCGCTGGATCCGTTCGCCATTCAGGGATATGCTTTGTAAGGCAATGGCATCTTCATAGCAGCACACCTCGATGCAGGCGCCGGTGCCGTCACATTTCTCCGGGTCTACCTGGGCCACAAAAGGTTCGAGTTTAACCTTCCCCTGACCGAGTAAGGCACAGACTTTGGCGGCTGCCGCGGAAGCAGCTGCACAACTCTCCTGAACGTTCATCGGTCCCTGAGCTGTTCCGGCCAGCACAACGCCAGGCACGGCAGTCTCCACAGGTTGTAGCTTGGGGTGGACTTCTAGCAAAAATCTGTCGGTGCCAGCGGAGATCTTCAACATCTGGATCAAGTCGCTGACATCGCGCGGCTCGATGCCTACGGCCAAGATCACCAGGTCTATCGGCACGTCGATCTCTTCACCCCAGGTCAGATAATCCTTGACACGTACGAGGGCTGGATGGCTGTCACCAGGCTCTGCAGCGACCACCTCAGGACGCTCATCCCCATGGAAGCGCAGGAAGCGAACCTTGTTCTCCAGCGCGTCGCGATAGTAATTTTCGTGGCCGCGCCCGTAGGTTCGGATATCCTCGTAAAGATCGTAGATGTTCATCTCTGGAAAACGATCGTGCAGTTCGTTAGCCATATGTAACGTCGCAGTGCAACATACCCGAGAACAGTAATCGTTGACCTGGCCATTCTCATGGGGTTCGTGGACCCCATCAATTTCGCGGCTGCCCACACAGTGGATGAGCGCCACATCCCTCACGGGGTGGTCGTTCCAGGTGAGGGTTTTACTGTCCCCATGCAACGCCAAATGACGGATCAATTGGGGCAGAGTGACCACTTCGGGGATCTCTCCATAGCCATATTCGCCCTTACGTGGTTCATACGGATTGAAGCCCGTAGCCACCACGATAGCACCGACCTTGAGATCGATGGTTTTTGGCTGGTTGTGCAGAACAGTTGGTTGACCTTTGATCACGATTGGTTCGCCATCGTAATGCTCCCAGTCAACTGCCGGTGAGGTTGGATAGCAATCAGGGCAAGCCTGGTAGATTACTTTTCTCTTGGTCAGCCCATAATTGAACTCATCAGGGACCTCTTGTCGGCAGGCTGCCATAGCGTCTTCAGCAACATCATTCTTGATCCCCCGGGATTGCTCCAAAATTTGGACCTGGTAATCACCCACATATCCAGCGACGTTCACGACCACGGCTTGGGTTATGACGTTCACGTTGGGGTGGACGACAACCTTCCAAATTAGGTCATGTAAAGACTCGCGGGCATTTTCCTCCGTGGGGAATAAGCTTTCTAGTTGGGCCATGTGCCCACCCAGAAAGGGAGTCTTTTCGATTAGAGTTACATGCAGACCGCGCCGGGCAATATCTAAAGCAGCGCGCAATCCTGCCACGCCACCGCCGATCACGAGGGCGTGTCGTTCGGCATCCAACTGGATGGATTCCAGGGGTGCGAGCAGGCGTGCTTTGGCAATACCAGCAGTCATCAAGCGAAAAGCCTTTTCCGTCGCGCCCTGCGGATTATCCCCGTGGACCCAACTATCCTGCTCGCGTAAACCTACATGATGATACAGGTAAGGGTTGAGACCGGCACGCGTGACGGAGCCGCGGAAGGTTTGTTCGTGCAGTGATGGTGCACAGGCTCCGACGACAACGCGGTTGACACCTTTCTCACGGATGTCCTCCTCGATCATGGACTGACCGGCGTCAGAGCACATCGACATATCCGTGCGAGAAACAACCACGTTGGGTAAATCGCTGACCGCTTTGGCAACCCTTTCGCAATCAACCACATCGCTGATGTTGCCTCCGCAATAGCAAGTGTAGACACCAATGCGGATATCTTTTCCAGTGTTTTCAGGCATGGATGGCCTCCATGGTTTCTTCAACTGGCTTGGGGTGGCCATTATTGATTTCTTCAATGTAAGCCACGGCATCGGCCGCGGCTGCTCCCGCCATCACCACGCTATCGACGATATCCATGGGAGAGATGGCTGTGCCAGTCGCAAAGATCCCCTGGCGGTTTGTCGCGGTTGGCGTGATGTTGGGATCAGGTATGAACACAAAACCATCTTCGTCCACCGGGATGTCGTAGACCAGGTTAGGATCATACGCTGGCAGCATGCCCACCGAGAGCACCACCAAATCGTGCATCCGCTCGACGATTTGCGAACCCTGGTCAACCAGTTCGAGCTTCAAGATCGGGTTCTGGTCCCCATCCTGAGAGATCGAGGCTACTTTGCCTCGTTCGAACATCACTCCCATGGCTTTGGCGTTCTGGTAAAACTGTTCGAAACCTTTGCCAAAAGTGCGGATATCCATGTAGTAGATGGTGATATCTGCCAGCGGCAGCGAGCCAGAGATCAGCATGGCCTGTTTTATGGCGTACATGCAGCACACCCGTGAGCAGTATTCCACGCCCAGAGTGTCGTCGCGCGAGCCCGCGCATTGCACATAGGCAATCGATTCGGGCTCTTTGCCGTCCCCTGGGCGCAGCACGCGTCCGTAAGGGCCGGTGGGCGCCAGTAAGCGTTCCATCATCAAGCCATCGATCACATTGGGGATATTCTCGGCGTCATACTCCTTTTTTGCGTTTCGGGGAGTGGTTTCGTAGCCAGTCGCCAGCACAACGGAGGTCGCTTCGATTTCGAAGGTTTCTGGCTGCTGACTGAAATCAATACAGCCCACCGGACATTCTTTCTCGCATTTACCGCACAAGATACATTGATCGATATCCAAGACAGCGATCTGCGGCACGGCTGTGGAGAAAGGTACGCATACGGCTTTGGAGGCTCCCATATCGAGATCAAAACCGTTCTTTACGTAAATAGGGCAGGCATATTCACACTGCCGACAGCCGGTGCAGGCTTCTGCGTCGATATAACGAGGTTTTTGGAGTACCTGCGCGCGGTAGCCTACGCCGTTCTCTTTAACGACTTCTACTTCGCAATATGTGAATAATTGGATGTTGTCATGATGGGCAACGGCGGACATTTTTGGGGTGGTAATACAACTGCAGCAATCCAGCGTGGGGAAGACCTTGCTCAAGGCAATCATCTTGCCGCCGATGCTGGCATCCCGCTCGACCAGGGCTACCTGATAACCCTGGTCGGCGATATCGAGTGCAGCTTGCATTCCCGCTATGCCACCGCCCACCACCAGTGCGTCAACTTGAATGTTGTTCAATGGTTTGCTCCTCATTTTGTCTCGACCATCAAATTTGCTTGGGCCGGTCTTATGTCAATCTGTTCGAATGTTCCTTTGTGAACACAGTCTGAGACCGGTTCAAGCAATTTGGGCAAGAAGCTTAGTGTGCAATTACTTCTGCAGCGAGTTCATCTTTGACATACCCAATCCCTTGAAGCAATTGGTCCATCTGGGTGACTTCCTTTAGGAAGGGTTTGGTGCAAACCGTGCAGATGGCAGCCAGTTTGAGGCGGCGTGTGTCGATGCCGCGTTCCTTCAACAGGGGGTAGGTCTTGTTGATGAGCTGAGCTGTACGTTCTGGGCCGCCCTTGTAGGGGCTGTCGGTGCCGCTATACATCACCAAAATGCCATCAATGCCTTTCTCGAACGCATTTAGATAGAACTCTTTAGGGAACATCGAAGGGCAGATCACTGGCAGGATGTAGGTGTTGGTGGGGTAATGGGCGTGCAATTGACCCACAGAGTCCGCCCCCGCATAGCCGCCAGATAACGTTGCCAGGATGAGGATTTTGGGTTTCTTTGGTTCTGGAGTTGTTGGCATAATTCGCCACCTTTTGGGTAAAACTTTATTTCATTCGGCGGATGAAAAGCCGCTCGTAGCCGTCGGCTTCCAACTCGCCAAGATACTCATGCCCTACTTTCTGGCACCAGCGCGGCATGTCATCCTTGGTGTTGGGATCACCAGACCAAATTTCCAGGACTTCATTGACTTTGACGCCGCCAATGCTCTTCTTGGCTTCCAGCAGTGGACCAGGGCAGGCCATCGCCCGGGCATCAACAACCTTTGCGGCTTCGAGTGTGGATAGATCAGTCATATTTTTGTTCCTTTCCTTAATTTGAAGAGATTTTTGTATTGCTGTGCATTCAGCAAAATTGGACACGATTTTAGGAATTTGTTCTCAGTGATACGGTAATAGATCGTTTGCCCCTCTCGCCGCGAGGACAGCACCCCTTTGTCTTTCATCAATCGAAGATGTTGGGATGCGTTCTGAAGCGAAATATCTAACTCGGCGGCAATCTGACTTACCGAAACTTCCTCTTCACCCAAGGCCCAAACGATCAGCACTCGCTGGGCATTCCCAAAGACTGAGCAAAGAGCAGCTTGTTCATGTGCCATAGTTTTGATCGATGAATCCATGGGTTGATTTAGAGGCATAATAGTAAATAGATTGCTTTATTGCGAAACTGCGATATTTATATCCCCCGAGGGGTATTTCCATAAGTAATTTCCGTCACAAAGGCTATAAAGTTATTCGATTGACGCCCATAGATAATATCTATATTGACGTTCGATAACCCCCCTAAGGAATCACGAGTAAATTGACAAGAGAAAATTAAGGGTAGATTAAAATTCCTTTATTTGGATATATATGATCAAAAAAGGGATATACTTTATTGTTGACAGTGGGTCGATTTATTTTTGACGATTATAAACCGGACCTTGCACTCAATATAAATCGCAATAGGGAGAGAACTATGTTCAAAACAAATGTCAGCCTGATGCAACAAAGGAAGCTGGAATGGTGGTTTAGAGTCAACGATGCTGACGGAAGCGTGCAGAAAATCGATAAGTTATTGATATCCATCTGAATCCGAGACCCCTCCAAGAGATTGGTTTTCTAGCTACGGAAAATTTAGGTCCCCCAATTCCCCGCCATTTTCTCGCTGGATTGAGTAATTCCTAATACTATAAGATCTAGCGCTTGTATTTGGGGAACGACTTAATAAATCTGGTTTGATTGTATTGTGGGCGTATAGTATTCAGCTACTAAAATGTGAAGAAATATGAAATCTGACAAATTAATAGATTGGTTTTGCAATTTCGCAACTGAACAACTCGATTCTCAGATGATTGATGATCGTCGAGGATTCCCTCCCCATCTCATACCAGCCTTTGCTCAGGCTGGTATGTTTGGCATGAGCATACCGCAGAGGTATGGAGGGTTAGGATTTTCTTCAAAAGAAGTTCTGCGTGTACTTCAGCAGTTAGCAGCCGTAGATTTATCTGTGGCCATTTTTGTGCTTGATGCAGCGCTAGGAGCTAGCACTGTACGCCACTATCGAGATTCAGAGCGACGTGCACAGACCTTGAAAGATATCGCCGCGGGACGAATTATTACTGCGATTGGAATCACTGGTCCCGAAGCGGGATCTGATCCTCGGGCTATCACCGCCTCAGCTAAACCTGATGGAAACGGCAATTGGCTGATTACAGGTGAGAAGCGCTGGGTGGGAAACGCTGCTTGGGCAGATGTCATCCATGTATTTGTGCAACTTCTAGATGAGAACGGTAATAGATTGGGACTCACGGGGTTTGCGATAAAGCGTGGTACACCTGGACTCACTATCGGACCTGAAGTGCCGACAATGGGTCTAAGGGGATTCCCCAAGAATTCAATTCACCTCAATTCAGTTAGGGTTGGGCCTGATGACTTAATAGGGCAACCAGGACTTGGTATGGAAGCAGCACAGGAAACTTTCCATCTGATTCGTCTGCTTCTTGGTGGAATGGCAAGCGGAACGATGAAGCGGTGTTTGCAATTGATGCACCGTTATGCATCCCAGCGAAAGATTTCGACGGGACGATTGCTGGACAACCCTGTAACTCAATTACGTATATCTGAAACTGTAGCCCGTATCACAATTGTTGATACCCTGGCAGGAATTATCGCAGTCGAACGCGATGCAGATAACCTCGTACCAGATGAAGCTTACATGGTAATCAAAAATATCGGTGCTGAGTTTATGGGACAGGTAGTCGATTGGACAATCCAAATTCTTGGTGCACGTGGCTACGAGGAAACCAATGGCGTCGCACGCATGTTACGTGATGCAAGAGCATTTCGCATCTTTGAAGGACCAACCGAATCTCTAGCGATGTATATTGGTGCCAGTGTATTGCAGAACAACTTCGAACTACCTCAATTTATCTCACACACACTCAAAGCACCTGACTTAGCCGCACAATTAAGCAAGAACGCCCAGGCAATTCAAGATAGATGCCGCTCAAGCAAAGCACCATTTTCCGGAACGAATCAACTTTATCACGCCTCTGCCAAGGCTGGCGAATATGCTACAGAGCTACTGATGTTAGCAGCGTTGCACCAAAGTAAAGATCTATCTGCGCCGTATGCCGTTAATTGGGCAAAAATGCGTGTGCGAAACGCACTTTCTAGAGCGATGGGTGATGATGAGGCCGAACTTGGTCTAATAAATTTACCAATTCTTAATCATGTTATTAACAAATGGGAAGAAGATATAAGGGAAGTTGAGCAGCGCATGTCTATCGCGTACCGTGATACAGATTCCCTTCTTCGTCCAACTACCACTACTCACCCTTCCCCAAATTGGAATGACACTGCTGTGGATTTTGGTGATTTCGCGCCAGTTTGGTCACTTATTCACCATCAGGCTCAACAATATCCCGACAAAGTTGCTGTCCAACAAGGTGACATCAAACTAACATATGCCGCTCTTGAAGCACGCGCACAACTTCTTGCGCAGCATTTGGTTGAGCAGGGCCTTCAAACCGGTGAGCATGTTGCTATTTATTTGCCACGTCACCTCGATGGGATTATCGCCATGCTTGGGATTAGTAAGGCAGGTGGTGCATGGGTACCGTTGGATCCGGCTTATCCTGACGAACGACTACAAATGATTTTTTCGGACGCAAATTGCCGATTTGCAATTACGCATCAGGCGTTCGCTGACAGATTGCCACAAGGTGTTTGCTCTATCATCCTCGACCGCCCTTTTCACGCATCTGCTGAAAATCTGGTAGAGAGAAAGGTCAATTCCAATGATACAGCATATATCATGTACACTTCGGGAAGCACAGGTAAGCCTAAAGGCACAGTAATTCCTCATCGCGCTCTCACCAATTTCACTCTAGCAGCAATCCGCACTTACGAAATTGCGTCTGAGGATACTGTTTTGCAATTCGCTAGCCCAAGCTTCGATACAGCTATTGAGGAAATATTCCCATGTCTATGTACTGGAGGGCGTCTGATATTACGAACCGATGAAATGCTTGGCTCAGCATCACATTTTCTTGAAAATGTGTCAGAACTAGGCATCACCATTCTGGACTTGCCAACAGCTTTCTGGCATCAACTTGTAGACGATTTGTCGGCACACGCAGTAGATTGGCCTACAACGATACGTCTGCTCATTATTGGGGGCGAAAGGTGCCGCCCGGAAAGCTGGCGATTATGGCATCAACATGTTGGAGATGCTTGCAGATTACTGAACACATATGGGCCAACTGAGACCACAGTAGTAGCTACGGCTTGTGATTTGAGTGTTTTTGCCGCAGAAAACACGCAGATGCTAGATGCGCCGATTGGCACTCCATTGCCCAATGTGCGTTGCCATGTACTTGATGAACATTTGCAGCCAGTTGAGATTGGCGAAGTTGGCGAGCTATACATTGCAGGAGATGGTGTTGCACAGGGTTATCTAAATCGTGAATCACGCACCGCAGAGGCATTTGTGACAGTCAATTTGCCTGAGTATGGCAATGAATACCTGTATCGCACAGGTGATCTGACGAGTTGGCACAGTGATGGCTATTTGCGCTTTGTAGGACGTGCTGACAACCAAGTAAAAATACGGGGATATCGAGTCGAGCTGGGCGAAATTGAAGCAACGCTTGCCACGCATGCTGAGGTACGCGAGGTCGCTGTACTTGCGAAAATAAGTCAACAAGGTATCACGTATCTGGTTGCTTACGTCGAGTCGTCAGACCACAACATCGCAAAGCAATTACAGACATTTTTGAAAGCGCGTTTGCCTGAGTACATGATCCCTGCATTTATTATGGTGTTTGATACTTTGCCTATGACAGTAAGTGGCAAAGTTGACCGACAAGCCCTGCCAGAACCGACAGTTGATCAAGTGGCATTGGATACAGATGGTATGACGGCCACAGAACAACGTCTTGCGGTATTATGGCAGGAATTACTCTCTGTGGAGGTTACACCATATGATGAATTCCTCAATATTGGAGGAAATTCTCTTTTAGCTATTCAGCTTGTTGCACGGATCAATGAGACATTTGGAGTAGATTTGTCTATCGCGGAAATATTCCGCTCTGGGACGATTGCGGCTATAGCCAGCGAAATTGACCAAGGGAGGCAATTGCAACAGGCACCCATCACGGTGATTGAGCGAGACGAACCAATTCCACTTTCCTATGGTCAGAATCAACTATGGTTTCTCCACATGCTTACACCGGGTCAGCCCGTTTACAATGAACCCTGCACCTTGTTAATACCTGAACCGGTCAATGCTAAAGCTCTTGAAGCTTCATTTCTAGAGCTGATTGCGCGCCATGATGCCTTACGTACTTCCTTTAGTTCACATCAAGGTCAACCCGTCCAGCAAGTGGTTGAGACGATTAATTTTTCACTGGAGACTGAAACACTAGCAGCCTGGGATGATGTAGCCCGTGACAGAGCCGAGGAGCTTTTACGGCAACCATTTGATTTGAATGATCCACCTCTCTTACGGGCCAGGCTCGTGCGAACAGGTGAGCCCTTCGCACGACTTGTTCTGGTTCTTCATCACCTGATTGTAGATGGCGTTAGTTTTTACGGTGTGTTTCTAAAAGAGCTCCAGCAATTGTATGAAGCATTCACAGCAGAGCAAACACTTAAACTACCGCCGCTGCGACTTCAATATGTTGACTTCGCAGCGTGGCAATCTGCGCAAACTATCAACGAAGAATCGTTCCAGTACTGGCAAACAACACTGGCCGATGCCCCTCGTCTGCAATTGCCAACAGACAGAACACCCCCCTCTTTGCCGAGTTCTACGGGCGATCATATCGCGATGGATTTTGGAAGCGCGCTAACAAGACGTCTACGGAATGCTGCAAATCAATTTAGCGTAACACCTTTCATGTTGCTGGCAACATTAATTAAATTATTGTTGCTGCGTATCACCGGACAAGATGACATAATACTTGGCACAGTAGTCACTCAGCGAAATCACCCAGACTTGGAGGGTGTGATCGGCTACTTTGATAATACGCTCGCGTTGCGAACAAGCTTTTCCGGTGATATAACTTTTGAAGAAGCACTTGGTCGAGTGCGGGAAACCATCTTAAATGCGTTTGCTCATCAACATGTGCCATTTCAACGTGTTGTAGAGTCGCTGGGACCGATCCGTGCTGGCGGTCGCAGCCCACTTGTACAAGTTATGCTTGTGTTAGAGCCGGCGACGGAATCCGGTGCGGGTAGCTGGACATTTAGCCGCCAGGAATTACACACGGGGACAGCTAAGTTCGACATCATGTTTGAGATTGAGGAGCATATTGACCGATTATCAGGCCGGATTGAATTCTCGACCGACCTTTTCGATACCGCAACCATTGAGCGCTTGCGAGATCACCTTTACATTTTGTTAGATGATGCGCTCGACAGGCCTCAGACATTAATCTACTCTTTGAGTATGCTCGATTTGACCATGCGGCAGCAGTTGTTGTTTGGATGGAATGATACTGGAGTGAGTTATCCAACCGTATCTACAACCCATGAACTTTTTGAAGCAACTGCTGCTAGTCAGCCAGATGCACCCGCGGCGCGTTTTAATGGCGAGGAAATGAGTTATACCGAACTTGATGGAGAGGCAAACAAACTCGCCCACGCTTTGCTGGATCATGGAGTTCGTTTGGGAGATCGGGTAGGTCTTTTTGTGGAACGGGGATTTGATTTAGTTGTGGGAGTGTTGGGCATCCTAAAAGCTGGAGCTTCATACGTACCATTGGATGTCTCTTATCCACCTGAGCGCCGGGCACTGATGCTCGAGGATGCCGGGGTGGCTGCCCTCATAACTCAAACACAACTGGCCTCAATAGAAGATGCGGGAGAAGCGCCAGTGATCTGCCTTGACGAACTTGATTTGGCGATCTATCCAGAAACCAGCCTGGAAGTGGAGGTCGGCCCTGAAGATTTAGTTTATGTAATTTATACATCAGGCAGCACGGGACGCCCGAAAGGTGTGTCGATGCCTCACCGGGCGCTGGTTAACCTTGTCCATTGGCAGCTAGAGAACTCACAAGCTCGTGTCAGTGCGCGAACATTGCAATTCTCCCCAATCAGTTTTGACGTTTCTTTCCAGGAATTGTTTTCAACCTGGGCTGCAGGTGGCGTCATTCTCTTGATAGCAGAGCAGACTCGACGTGAACCTCGTCAACTATTAGAACTCATGAAGTCTGAAAAAGTCAAACGCGCCTACATGCCAGTTGCACTTTTAGGGCAACTGGCGGATGAGGCCACAAATGGTGCCCCAATCCCAACCGATTTAGCAGAAATCATCGTTGCAGGAGAACAACTTAACATCACGCCGCGTGTGCGTTCTTTTTTCAACCAAATGAGCGGTACAGAATTGCATAACCATTATGGGCCATCCGAGACTCATGTGGTTACTGCTTTGCCATTGAGGGGCAATCCTGATGCCTGGCCCACACGCCCGAGCATTGGACGTCCGATTGCAAATACTGCCATTTACATTTTAGATGAAAAATTGGCACCTGTGCCGATAGGGATTGCTGGTGAGCTTTACATTGCGGGCACTGCAGTAGCACAAGGCTATTTTGGGCGGACAGATTTAACAACCGAACGTTTTCTTGATGATCCATTTACTGACAATTTGAAAATGTATCGCTCTGGCGATAGAGCGCGCTGGCTCGCAGATGGAAACATCGAATTTCTTGGGCGAAGAGATAATCAGGTTAAGTTACGCGGCTATCGTGTTGAACTTGGCGAGGTAGAGACAGCGCTAAATGATTACTCCGATGTACGTGAGGCCGCAGTAGGTGTAATAGAGACAGATCATAGGCGCAAATATCTTGTGGCCTGGGTAGACATGCCGGGACAAACCATTACGGATGACCTGCAATCATATCTACAAAACAGACTGCCAGACTATATGGTTCCCCAGCTCATCATGTTGCTGGATAAACTTCCCAAAACACCAAGTGGCAAGGTGGCCCGACGTTTACTCCCTAAACCTGAATTTGCCGATTCACCCGAAGCAAAAATATCAGCTAGAGACACCATTGAACTCCAAATGGCTCGTATCTGGGCTGATGTATTAGAAATCGAACATGTTAGTTTACAAGCCGATTTCTTCAAGTTGGGCGGCCATTCCTTATTGGCCGTTTCGATGATGGCACGCATTGAGCAATCATTTGGTGTCCAGTTGCCATTGGCCACACTCTTCCAAGATAGTACAGTAGAAAGTCTAGCTACACGCGTACGAGGGATGTACCAACAAGACCAACAGTGGAAACCAGTTGTACCTATTCAACCCTATGGCTGGAGACCGCCACTCTTTTGCGTACCAGGATCGGGTGGTAATGTGTTGTATTTCCAAGCTCTTGCAACAGCCCTTGGCGCCGATCAACCCTTGTATGGGCTGCAGCCTCGCGGACTAGATGGCATTACAGAACCTTTTGCTGATTTTAGAGAACTTGCCCTAGAGCAGGTAGAGGCCATCAAAGCTGTGCAACCGCGAGGTCCATATTTCATCGCGGGACATTCTGTCGGTGGTTGTGTGGCTTTGGAGGTTGCTCGAGTGCTCGAGGAGGGCGATGACCAAGTTGGGCTGCTTATTATGCTCGATTTCCCAGCCCCCATTGGCGAGGAAAGATCATGGCGAAATTATGATGATGCGCGTTGGGTTTATGCAGTTAGCCGTGTATTAGAGTATGGTGCTGGCAAAGATCTTGGTCTTGAATTGGATAAACTTCGCCAAATGAGTATGTCTGAACAAAGGGCGCAACTTAAAGCGGCCATGGAAAACGCTGGGCTGTTACCTCCGAACACCAATCAAGTACATGTCGATGGCATTGTACAAACTATGATATGGACAGATCTAACTTATGCGGATTATTATCCAGAACCAATTGATGCTCCTGTCTTGTTGGTTCGAGCCAAAGATGCCTTTGAAATGGATGATGGTTCAGGGCTTGCAATTGCAGATCCCGATACGGATGATTGGGGGTGGGCACAATTGGCTGAAAAAGTTAAAGTAGCCTGGATACCAGGTCATCACCTTTCTATACTAAGGCCTCCATTTGTTGAAAAATTAGGTGAAGTACTGCTCGAAGGGCTTGTTGCTGGGCGTGGTGCCGAAATGGACCCGCGAACCTGGCATCTGAAGACAGGAGGGGGAGAACTCAATGGAGATTATCAATTATCTCAAATTCAACGCAAGAAAATGGAGTGGTGGTTCCGGGTTTATAATGTGGGCAATAATGGGTATTTAAATATGGAGGATTACTTTATTTATCTTCGTCGCCTGCAAGATTTCTGCGGGTTTAATTTGCAGGACCCCAAATACAAGCACATATTTAATATTCAGCAAGAATGGTGGGAAGGATTAATTCAACACGCAGACAAAAATGATGACGGCGAAATTGACCTTGAGGAGTGGATGACATGGGCTACGGAAATTGTTGCAACCATGCGTAGACAAAATGCGCAAACTGGTGAGCGACCCTATGACGAGTGGTGTCATCTGCTATTCCAACTGATTGATGCAAATCATAACGGCGAAATTTCAATTGCGGAGTATGCCCAATATATGCAAGCCCTCAACTCAATTGGTGGAGATATTGATCATGCTTGGCAACACTTTGATCCAGAGGGTATTGGACACATAAGCGAAGCACGTTTTTCCAAAATCCTTGAGGATTTTTGGGAAAGCGATGAGCCAGATACTCCCGGAAACTTCTTTTTGGCAGTTCCTTATGGATATTTCAGTCACCTGTAGCGCTCACTTGCCATGATAGTGGGTATAGCGCGCATTTCCTGCGTCGATAATTGCGCGCAAGAACGTTGCTGGGATTGAAGGTCGGCCAACTCTACTTCGCTTGCTCAAAGCTGCTGGGGTTGACTGCCATTATCACCATACCATTGACGGGGTTTAGGTCGATGAGGATGAAATTGGGTCTCAGGGAAACGCCGTGGGCATTATCTGTGCTCAAGTGGTCATCGACTGCACCAGTGATGCAGACCTTGCAGCTCAGGAAGATGTGGCTTTCGAGAAAAGGTTTGGGGAGAAGGGGCTGATGAAACCCCAACGCTGATGTTCAAGATTGCAAGAGTATAATCTTCTCACGGATGTAGAATTCGGCAACCAGCCCCTGATGGCCATGCCTTGCGTTGACTACCAACAGATTCCATATCCTTGTTTGGTACCCCAACGGATTAGTAACCTACTTGTTGCTGGACGTGCGATCTCTACCACATTTTGTCGCAGGTAAAGCATTTATTCAAGCAGGGGCCATATTTAGGTCAGGAAACCTTCCTGCCCAAATGGAATATGGGATTAGCACACTTGCCAGAAGAGATTAGAATTAAGGCATATCCTCAAGTCATCTGAAAGGTATCATATGCTTTTCGGTGGAATTGAAGCGGGCGGTACCAAATTTGTTTGTGGAATTGGCAATCCACAAGGTGAAGTGGTCGATCGTATGGTCATCTCCACGACTGCGCCAACAGAAACCATTGAACAAGTGGTAAATTATTTTGAAGACATTCAATTGCAGCTTGCCCTGGATGGTCTTGGATTAGCTTCCTTTGGCCCTATTGATTTAAATCCGAAATCTGAAACATATGGATTCATTACCAGCACGCCAAAACGCAGGTGGCAGTATTTTGATATCAAAGGGGAGCTCGAAGATGCTATGGGATTGACGATCCCCTGTGATACGGATGTCAATGCGGCTGCCCTGGCGGAACATCGCTGGTGAGCAGCCAAAAGCGTTGAGAATGTGGTCTATATTACTGTAGGAACAGGAATCTGTGGCGGGGTGATGGTCAATGAGGATCATACGGATTTCAATGGTGTTTATTTAGGTTTCAACAATAATCAGGCGCGGAGAACAGAACCCCGAAATCAGGATTTCTGGAATGTAAACTTCAATAAAACACAGTTTGGTTTATCGATATTATGATCTTTGAGAAATCCCAAGTTGCCAATGGTTCGATAGAAATCTAATTTGCTCCAGTTTTTGGAAAGAGCCCCCTGCCTCATGTTCGTTGAAATTCCAAACTTTGATCTGCTTTTCCCCGGCATAATGGTTATAGGCCGCAAATACTGTCGAAGGGGGGCAGATCATATCCATCTGGCCAGCTGAAAATAGGGCGGTTGCTCTACCGCGTGTTGCAAAGTTCACACCATCAAAATAGGATAGCGTGTTGAAGACCATCTGCTCTTTGTCGCGGTGCGTTTTGCAGAAACGTGCAATTTCAGCATAAGGGAGATGATCGGTGATTTGCGTCGCTCTCCGGAAATGACATAGGAAGGGGGCGTCTATAAGTGCAGCAGAGATATTTTTTGAAAGTGCGCTTGCAGCCAAGCCGATGCCGCCACCCTGGCTGTACCCAGCAATTGCAATCCTTGAAGGATCGATGAAAGCGATGTCCTTGACAACATCGATTGCGCGCACTGCATCGCTGTACAATCGCCGATAGTAATACGTTTCTGGGCTATATATCCCCTTCGTCATAAAGCCGGGATAATGGGGTGAAGTCTCAACAGGCTCGAAATCAGGCGTGTCGCTAATTTTTCCTTGACTGCCTTGCCCTCTGGTATCCATGATGAAATGGGCATATCCAACGCTGCTCCACAGCAACCAATCAATGGGGAATCCCCGCCCGCCCCCGTAGCCGATATATTCAACTACACAGGGAATTGGAGCTGTATGGTTTTTGGGCACAAGAAGCCAGCCATTGATTTGATTTCCCCCAAATCCGCGATATGAGACATCGTAAGTGTCGATCAAACTTAGTCCATAATCAACCGATTTCAATTTGGGTTTCAAAGCAGTTGACCGCGTTTCTTGCAGCGTTTTCTCCCAAAAATAGTCGAAATCATCTGGTTCATCCCTGGGGGGAGTATATTTTTCTAGCTGATCCAGTGGCATGTCAAATAACATCTTGAATCTCTCTATTAGGTTGGTTAGATTGCGGATCTAATAATTTTGGTTACATCGAATTTCGCAGATTTGAGCAAGGTTTGATTCCCATGTTTCTTCGAAGGCAATCTGCTGTTGTTTGCGAATGCTGTCTCAAAGCTAGAAGCAATATGTCGTTGATAGTTACTGGTTTCTTTTATGTGCACCATTAATTCAGCATCATTTGACCAGGTATGTGGAATCCGGCGTTATCCAAGAGATAAACTTGACCTTCATCTGGAATCATTGTTGTTATACCGGAAAGATGTTGAATCCGGTTGGCTATGCTGATAAGTTCTTCTTGAGTTCGGGAGGGGTTATGGTGAATGGGTAATATACATTTTGTATTTGAGATTTTCGCAATATCTGCAACCTCTGAGACAGATGAATGTCTTTCAAGCGTAGCACAGTTATTTTTTCCCTCTTCATCAGTTAGCCAAACTTCATGCAACAATACATTAACATTAGAGTAGTTGTCAATTCTAGCGCGGTCTATTGCGGTATCTGTTACATATGCAAAGTCTTGGTTTAGCATAATCCCTATGGATCCCCCTGGATGGGGTTGCGGCCAAACTGTGACATCTACTGAACCGATATTAAAGGCTGGCTTATTGATTTTACAAAAATTTAACTCGAATGGATAATCAGCAAAATCCATTGAACTCAAAGGAGGAGAGATAAGTTGACGAAATGCATTTTGGGGGGTTGTTTCAACAAAGGGATGAGTAGGCCCATAGATATCGAGCTGGTCTATCCAATTGATGGAAGATAAGTAAGAAAGGCCAATAATGTGATCTACATGATAATGCGAAAGTATGATAGATAGCTTTCTAAAGGGACGAGTTATCTTTTGAATCTTTCTCTCATGCAGTCTTGCCAACCCAGTGCCCGCATCCAAAAGAATGGCCTGGTCATCAATGCAAAGAAATAAGCACAGCGTGTGGCGATTGTGCGAGGGATAAAACCCATTTGTGCCCAAGGGTAACAAAAAATCAGCCATCTTTGTCCTTGTTGTAACATGATTTCGGTGTCTATCGATAACAACGGATTTCGCAGATCCGCCCTTGTGGTACTCCCCAAGTAGATTCAATTGTTACGCGTATTCTCTTCGCGAATATCGAAGGAAATTGAGAGTTTTCCGACAAGATCATGTCGAGCATCGTGGCGCTGCGTTGGGGGTTACGATAGGCTGTCTCCAGGCGAATTTCCTCGAGAATGCCCCCTTCACGGGCCTCGGTTTTCAGCGCTATGCCACGATTGCCAAAGATATCTGCCCCCATGATATTCAAGCGAATTTCCGATGAGGCATTACCGCCCAGCACCGGTCGATCCTGACAGAGAATAACTTTCGCTCCATTACGGGCCGCGGCCAGAGCACAGGGTGCCCCAGCTGCACCGCCCCCGGCGACGAGAATGTCGCAATTCAAGATGGATTTACTTGCGATGTTCATCTCTACTTGGGTGGGTAGTATTCAGAAGAAAAAATCCAGGTCATGGAATTCTGCTGGTAAATTCATGAAGGATACCGAATTGAAACCAAGCTGTCAATGATTAATTACAAAAATGCTTGACGTGCGATATATTTTATGCTACGATGTTAACCGCTTGCGTAACCGCTTACGCAAGCGGTTACTCCAAAAGGACTTTTCATGAAAAAACCTAGCATCAAAGATGTAGCTGAATTCGCAGGGGTATCGACAGCAACAGTATCCCATGTCATTAACGAGACTCGCTTTGTCTCCGAAGAGACCAAACATAAAGTGATGCAGGCAATTGAAGAATTGGGGTACTTCCCATCGGCAGTTGCGCGTGGTTTGGCGAGTCGGAAATCAAAAATCGTGGGGGTTGTCTTTTCGGATATCTCCAACCCTTTTTTTACATCCGTTTATAAGGGCATTGAGAGTCTTCTTACCGAGCAAGGGTATGAGCTCACTTTGGCGAATACTGGAGAGGTGAACGCCACCCAAGAAGTCGTATTGAACACCATGTTTTCGCGGCAGATCGACGGCTTGATCATCGCTCCAACAGGTCAGGAATCTCCCATGCTAGAGCGCATCATCGCCTCAAGTATTCCCGTGGTCATGTTAGATCGCGGCAGCCCTATTCCAGATATCTCGTTGGTCAAACTGGATAATGAAAGGGCAGCTTTTGAGGCCACTACTCATCTCATTGGCGATGGGCATCAAAAAGTTGGGTTGGTTCTAGGGTTGTCCGCGGTAGATACGACCTCTGCGAGGCTCGAAGGTTACAAGCAAGCCTTGGAGGTTCACGAAATCCCTTTTAGAGAAAATTATGTGATTGGCGGGCAATCGAGGGCTAAGGGAGGCTATCAGAGTGCTTGTTCTTTGATGGACCAAGATGATCCGCCTACCGCGCTGTTCGCAACCAATAACCTGATGACCTTAGGAGCGTTACACGCATTTCGGGATTTAGGATTAAGAGTACCAAAGGATGTTGGCCTGGTTGGTTTTGATGATCACGATTGGGCTGATATATTTACCCCCCCCCTAACGGTAATACGCCAGCCAACCTTCGATATGGGATTAGAAGCAGCGAAGAAATTGGTGGTTCGTATGAAGACAGAGCATGAATATCCTCTGGTAGAAGTGATGACCCAATCGGGTGAGCTGATCGTAAGAGGCTCTTGCTCGGAGCAATGTTCCCTCAAATTCTACCAATCCCTTCAAGCAGGCCTGGCTAAAGGAGGTGCACTAGCCCAAAGTTAGAAACTAAGTTAAGAGTCCGTTGTTCCAATGTTGATCATTTTTAGATACATAGAGGAGAGCAAGCATGAAGAAAAGATTATACATTGTTCTAGCTGTTGTGATGTTATTCTCGATGTTTGGAGGATCTGGAGTAGCAGCAGCCGAAGAGCCAGTTACTGTAAAATTCTGGCATGTTTGGGGTGGTGCGAGGCTTGAGATGATCGATGCCATGATCGCTGATTTCCAGGCGGAGTATCCCCATATCACCGTTGAGCATACCTTGCTGGACCAGACCGACATGATTCAGAAATATCTCACTGCGGTTGCCAGCGGCGATCCGCCGGATGTGATTATGGTGCATGGTGCCAATTTCTTCCAATCTTTTGCAGATCAGGGTGCTTTGATGTCCCTGGATGATTTCATCGCGGCCGATGGAATGGCACTGGAAGATATTTTCTACCAGGCAGATATGGATACTTACGCTTACGATGGATCTGTCTACGGTCTCCCCCTGGCTACAGGCGCCGGTATGTACATTTTCCACATTGATGGAGACATGTTCACGGCCGCCGGGTTGGACCCTGTTGTTCCTAAGACATGGAGTGAATTGAAAACAGCCGCCGAAGCGCTTACCGTCAAAGATGGGGATACCGTCACCCAGGTCGGTTTCGATCCCTATGGTTTCACCAACTACCCGTTCAAGGAGTGGCTGTTCCTCAACAACGGACACCTGCTCAGTGATGACGCCAAGACAGTCGCCTTCAACAGCCCAGAGGGTCTTGAAGTTCTGACCTGGATGGTTGATTTCTATAATGATCTCTATGGTGGATTCGATAAGGTTGCTGACCTGGCCAGTGCCACCGGCTCTGGCTACAATGAGCGCGATAGCTGGTACAGCGGCTTAATTGCGATGCATGTCGATGGTGTCTGGCATAATGCCCAACTTGGCGCAAATGCCCCAGATAAGAATGTAATCTCTGGTCTAATGCCATACAATGATGCCAATCCTGATGCCACAAACCGCAATATTGTCGAAGGTGGTTGGGCATATTCCATTCCAACAGGAGCACCCAACCCGGAGGCAGGCTGGCTCCTGCTTAAATATGCTACGGCTGGAGAAGGCAACCACAACTTCTTCATGGCGCAAGGACGCCCTACGCCCGTGATGGCATACAACGCTGACCCGGACATGGCCGAAGGCAATGCTCATTGGGATGCTTATATTGCCAATATCGAAGTCAGCGAGAAATCTCCTGTTACGCCAGTCTCCGGTCAGATCAATGAAGTCATCACCCTGATGACCGAAGAAGCCCTCTTTGGTACCAAAACTCCAGAAGAGGCCCTGGCCGATGGTGCTGCTGCCGTTCAAGAAATTCTCGACGAATATTGGGCGGGTGCAGACTAAAATCTGAAATGCTGTAATCTATTTAGAGAGGGAAATACCTTTCCCTCTCTAAATCTTTGTGAGGCAAAATGAAATAATGGAAAAGCAAAATACCATTCAGAGGTTTGTGGGTTATTTCAAAACAACTACCGGGCGGGAAGCCGCGAAGGGATATCTCTTCATTTCCCCATGGCTCCTTGGATTGCTTGTTTTCCAAGCGATTCCATTGATCATGGTTTTCTATTTTGGTTTCACGAAGTATAGTGTGCTTTCTGATCCTGAGTGGATTGGGTTGAGTAATTATTTGAAGATCTTTACCAAGGATGACCTTTTTCTCAAGTCGATCTGGAACACGGTGTATATCGTTGCACTATCCGTGCCCCTGCGTCTGATTATTGCATTTATTATTGCCTTATTGCTCAACCAGAAAGTACGCGGCTTAGGTATTTTCCGCACGATCTATTATTTGCCCATGATCGTCCCTATTGCAGCAACCGCCGTACTTTTCGAGTGGATGTTCCAGCCCAGGTATGGGGTTATCAATTTCTTCATCACAGGAGTTGGGCTTCCGGCAGTGAACTGGCTGGCGACTACGGCCTGGTCGAAGCCATCGATTGTAATTGTCTCCATCTGGCGGATTGGGGAGGCGGTCGTGCTTTTCCTGGCCGGATTGCAGGGAATTTCAAAGGAATTGTACGAAGCCGCGGAAGTCGATGGTGCTAAAAGTATGGCTAAGCTGTTCAAGATCACCATTCCTCTAATTACACCGACCATCTTATTGCAGGTTATCATCGAGGTCATCCACATCTTTCAATCCTTTGTCTGGTCTTTCTCGATGACCGAAGGCGGCCCCCTGAATTCTTCGCTGACCTATGTATTATATATTTATCGCAAAGCCTTTCAGCACTTCCAGATGGGATACGCCTCAGCCTTATCAGTGTTGTTGTTTATCCTGGTTTTGGCACTGACAGCCTTGATCTTCCAGACATCCAATCGCTGGGTCTACTCTGAGGTGGAACGATGATGGATAACAAAAATATACTTGGTAGAAAAACTTCACGGACCATAAACAAAACGTTGATTTATTCGCTGTTAATAATTTCATCCCTGGTGATGATCTTCCCTCTCTTCTGGATGATTTCGACATCCCTGAAGAGTCTGCAAGAGATTTCTACATTTCCCCCGATCTGGTTTCCACCCAAGCCGTTATGGGAGAACTATATCGAAGCGCTGACTTTTCAACCTTTTGCGCTTTACGCCAAGAACACTATCATCATCGCTGTATTTTACATTCTGGGCAATGTGTTGTCCGCCACGCTGGTGGGATACGGTTTTGCACGCTTGCGATTCCCTGGGAAAAATGTATTGTTTATGATCCTGCTGAGTACAATGATGATGCCAAAGATCGTCACTCTGATTCCACTTTTCCTGATCTTCAAGAACCTGGGATGGATCAATACCTACCTGCCGCTGACTGTGCCAGCATTCTTAGGAGAAGCCTTCTTTATTTTTATCATGCGCCAATTCTTCCTGACGATCCCCGAGGATATCGTCGATGCAGCGCGCATCGATGGAGCTTCTGAATTTGGCATCTGGTGGCGGATCATGCTGCCTTTGGCCCGGCCAGCGGTCATCTCGATTATCATCTTTGCTTTCCAGCGCACCTGGAATGATGTGCTGTCACCCCTGATCTATCTTACCGACCCGAAGAAATATACATTGTCGGTTGGCTTGATCTCCTTTACAGCAGGTACCGGAGAAGGGGTTCAATATTGGCATTGGATGATGGCTGCCTCCTTCACGTTTATTTTGCCGATGGTGGCAATTTTCCTGATTGCACAAAAACAATTTGTCCAAGGGGTAGTCACCTCTGGGCTGAAAGGATAGTCATGGCCGAAATCGTCATTCTGGGATCCGGATCAGGATTCCCCACCCAAGACCGATTCTGTACATCAATTAGTTTATTGGTCAATTCGAGTTGCTACTTGCTGGATTGTGGCGAGCCTGCATCAGCTTTGATGTTCAGGAACGGAATCGATCCACTGTCAACTCGCGCAGTGTTTATATCCCACCTGCACCCAGACCATGTCGGTGGATTGGCCGGATTACTATTTTCATTATACTTACCTGGTCGTTCATCCTCAAAAAAGTTCAAAAAGTGGTCAGTTACTCGCTACGATGACTGGTATCGGAATGCCATCTGGTTTCCTGAGCAGGTGGTCGAGGAGGATAAACCTATAAAACTGGATCTATTCATTCCATCTGAGGGGTTAGAGGGGATAAAAAAATATATCGATACAGTATATTTATCTCCTGAATTGATGCCTTATGACTTGAATGTTGCACCTGTTGAAAGCGGCATTTTCTATAAGGATGAGAATATAAAGGTTTCGGCTAGTCCGAATCTACATCTGAAAAATAATTTCCGCTATGAAGGATTGAGAGAATCGCACCCTCATATCAAGTTGCAAAGCTATTCCTTTATGATAGAAGTCGAGGGGAAAAAGCTTGTTTTTTCAGGAGATATTGATTCTCTGGATGAATTAACTCCTTTTATGGAGGATGTTGATACCGTTATTCTTGAAATCGCTCATTATGATATTGAAGGCATAAAACCATACTTTGATAGGTATGAAGTGAACAACCTGGTATTGACCCATATTCATCCAGGGTTGGAATCTAGAATATTCAAATTGGTGAAGGAGTGGGATGACCCACGAATTTCCATTGCGGAGGATGGATATTCTCTAAAAATATAGATACTCATTTGCCTAACAGGTGTGCTGGATAGAATCCGGAGGCTGATTATCTTATTAATCCTACAGAAACAGTTTGTTCAAAGTAGAGTACTTCTAGATTGAAAGGATAAGTATTGACCGAAATTATTGTATTAGGCTCAGGATCAGGCCCCCCCCACACTCAAGACCGCTTCTACACCTCGGTTGCCTTATTAGTCAATTCGAGTTGCTACTTGCTGGATTGTGGTGAGCCTGCGGCTGCCTTGATGTTCAGGAATGGAATTGATGCCTTCTCTACTCGAGCAGTATTCATCTCTCACCTGCACCCAGACCATATCGGCGGGTTGGCTGGATTACTCTCTTCGATAAACTTGCTGCGCCGTTCGTCCTCCAAGAAGTTCAGAGCGTGGTCAGTTACTCGCTACGATGACTGGTATCTGGATGCCATCCGGTTTCCTGATCTGGTGGTAGAGGAAGATAAAGATGCAAAATTGGATCTATTCATTCCTTCTGAAGGGATAGAGGGAATAAAAACATACCTCAATGCAGTCTATCTGTTTCCAGAATTGATGCCCTTTCCCTTGGATATTTCATCCGTTGAGAACGGTCTGTTGTATACGGATGAGAATATTAAGGTTTCGGCTAGTTCGAATCTACACATGAAAAACAATTTGCGCTATGAAGAGCTGCGTGAAATCGACCCAGAAATTCAGCAGCAAAGCTACTCTTTCCAGGTCGAGGTCTCTGGGAAAAAGGTCGTGTTTTCAGGAGATATCGATAACCTCGAGGAGCTATCACCGTTCATGGAGGGGGTCGAATTGTTGATGGTCGAAGTGGCCCACTATGACCCGGAGGGGATCAAACCATTTATTGATCGGTATGCCCCCAAGCAAGTCATTTTGCTGCACATTCATCCTGGTTTGGAAGACCGTATCGTCAAATTGGTCGCCGATTGGAATGACCCCAGGATCAGTATTGCAGAGGATGGCTATTCTATTCGTATCTAAAAGGGTTAATAATGAAAGGTAAATACCTGCAACCTGAAAGAGAAATCGATATCATTCGCCAGGTAGATGTGTTGGTGGTTGGGGGTGGTCCAGCAGGCGTGAGTGCTGCGGTCGGGGCGGCGCGCGCCGGTGCACATACGATGATCATCGAAAGGCTGGGATCCTTTGGGGGCATGTGGACCAATGGTCTTGTTATCACCCTGGCTGGATTCAATAGTTGGCTGAAGCCCTACCGCCGATGTGTGGAGGGCGTCACCGGGGAATGGCTGCAGCGCGCCACGGCACGGGGAGGCGCTGAGGACAATCGCAGTTGGGCGTTAAACTCCGACCCTGAGCTGATGAAATTGGTCGCCGATGAGATGCTGCTCGAAGCAGAAGTCGCTTGTTTGTTGCACACCTGGATGGCCGATGTGATCATGGAAGGCTCTGATGTCAAAGGCGTGCTGGTTGAAAATGTCGATGGCCGCAGCGCCATCTATGCCAGCGTTGTAGTCGATTGCACTGGTAATGGAGATGTATTTGCCCGCGCCGGTGCTGCCTACAATGTCTCTGAGCAATTGCAGCCCATGACCTTGCCGATATTCATCGGGGATGTCAACCCAGTGGGGGAGATCTCTTACGAGGATGAAGTGTTGATCCCGATTGGTCCAGAACCCGGTGTGTTGCGCGAACCCGAGTTAAGTGACTATGCTTCCCGCCGCCGTGATGTAACTGTGGATCGAAAGAAGATAGCCGCAGCGCGGGCGAATGGAGAGTTACCCACTTTTGGTGGTCCCTGGTTTGGAGGCATGAAAAAGCATCTCGCCTGGGTCAACACTACCCGGGTTTACGGTTCTGCCATCAACGCAGCAGAGTTAACCTATGCGGAAATGGAAGCACGCAAGGACGCCCATTCCATCGTTAATTTCTATATAGACGAACTGGGAGGGTTCGAGAATGCTCACATCGTGCAGACTAGTCCAACCATTGGGATTCGTGAAACCCGCCGCCTGATCGGTAAGTCAACCCTCACTGGCGAAGATATCCGCGCTCAGACCGTTTTTGAAGATGCCATTGCCCTGGGTGCCTGGCCGATTGACGTGCACCCCTCCCAAGGGCAATCGGGAGTTCACGCCATGTATGTGCCGTTGCCATATCAAATCCCATTTGGGACGTTATTACCCCAAAATATCGGCGGATTGATCGTCGGCGGACGTTGTATCTCACTGGATCGCGAAGCACTGGGTTCGGCCAGGGTTGGAGCTACGTGCGGTGCTACAGGTCATGCGGCGGGGATTGCCGCTGCCTTAGCCGCCCAACAGCAGATCTCGATTGGAGATGTAGTGTACGCAGAATTAAAAAAAGAACTGGAAAAACAGTCTGCGTTGCTGAGCTGAGTTTGGCAGGTTTTCGATGGTCGAGTATCCATTAATTGCTGAAACAGATGTCTTAGTCTGCGGGGCTGGTCCGGCTGGTTTTGCGGCGGCCATCGCTGCTGCTCGCGGGGGTGTAAAAACCATGCTTATCGAACGGTATGGATACCCTGGCGGCATGTTGACTGGTGGGTATGTCAATCCCATCTATGGGTATTATGCCCGGCATATTCAGGTGGTGAGGGGCATCGCCCACGAACTGATCGATGAGCTGGACAAGTTGCCTGGGGGGACGACCGGCCATCGCTATCGGCAAGACTGCATCAGGCAGCGGCAGAAGATCGGTGAGTGCCTTACCGGTCGAGATGAGAAAATCTGCCCGGTCGCTGGCGTGGCCCAGGTTTGCTCTGTCGATAGTGAATACACCAAGATCGCCATGATCCGCATGTTAAGGGCTGCTGGGGTTACCTGCTATTATCACATGTTCATTGTGGGGGTCGAAGTTAATGATAATGAGATCGAGGGTGTAATAGTGCAGGGCAAATCGGGCGTGGGCCTCATCCGCGCCCAGGTGGTCATCGACGGCACCGGTGATGCAGACCTTGCCGCTCAAGCTAATGTGGCTTTCGAGAAGGGGTTCGGGAAAAAAGGACTGATGAAACCCCCCACGCTAATGTTCAAGATTTCCGGAGTGAAATCTTCGCATGATCGTATCCGTATCGAACTCCCAGAAACCAAATCCGGCGAAGAATCCTTTGCCTGGCTGATGGCCTTGCCTGAAGATGGCGAATACACCGTCAATGCGCCTTCGGGTTTGATCGGATTTGACTCAACCAATGCTGAACTTCTCTCCGCTGGGCAGGAATATGCTACCGAAGCAACGCTCAGCCTCTTCAACTGGTTACAACAGAATCATCCAATTTGCCAGCAGATCAAACTCAAAGGCGTAGCTCCACAAATCGGTATCCGGGATTCCCGGCGCATCACAGGGCGATACACGCTGACCGAAGATGACATCTTATCCGCCCGAAAGTTTCCAGAAACGGGGATCGCCAATGGCGTGCACCCCATTGACCTGCACGTCAAGGACGAGGAATTTGGTGACCAGCACCTGATAGTCATGCGTTGCGGCGATTATTATCAAATCCCCTATGCCTGTTTAGTGCCAGCGCGAATCACAAATTTGCTTGTCGCTGGACGCTCGATCTCTGCTACATTTTTGGCGCAAGGTTCACTGCGGGTGATGGCAACTTGCATGGCCATTGGTCAGGCAGCAGGAACTGCAGCTGCGATGGCTGTAAAGAGAAACCGGCCGCCCGGTGACTTGTCAACTTCAAATATTCGCAAGCATTTAATCGAGCAGGGCGCATTTTTAGGTCAGGAAACCAACCTGCCCGAATGGAATCTGGGGTTAGCACACTTGCCAGAAGATATTAGAATTAAGGCATATCCCTGATTGACTGACAAATCTTTTAGGGAGTGCTCCCCAAAACCTAGAAAATAG
>CAYWIC010000020.1:0-43179 GCA_964458115.1 uncultured Anaerolineales bacterium
CAATGACAGTTTTCACTACGCAAAACGGACAAAGATAGTAATAATTGGCTTGGATTTTGTGTGTTTTTTGCGATGCGGATTTTCTGTAAAGGAGAAATTTAATGCCTGTAAAAGGTTGGATCGAAATTGATGATATGCACTGCAAAGGGTGCGCTTTGTGTGTAAGTGCATGTCCTCAAGATGTGATTGCACTAGATATGGAGCACCTAACCCCAAAGGGGTATCATCCAGCCCATCTGATCAATGAGGGCTGTACTGGATGCGCCGTCTGCGCGATCATCTGTCCAGATGCCGCGATTACAGTCTATCGTGAAGTACCTGTCCATACCAAAAAAGCCCCAGTTTCTGCCTAGGAGGTAGCACAAAGTGGCGAAAGAACTACTCAAAGGAAACGAAGCCTTCGCCGAAGCAGCAATACGTGCGGGATGTGAAGGCTTTTATGGTTACCCGATAACTCCCTCAACCGAGTTACTAGAATACATGGCCAAGCGGATGCCCCAGCTTGGCCGAGCTTTTGTTCAGGCTGAAAGCGAAGTCGCTGCAATCAATATGGTGTATGGTGCAGCCTGCACCGGCAAGCGCACCATGACCGCATCCTCGAGCCCGGGCGTCAGCTTAATGATGGAGGGCATCTCTTACATCGCTGGGACAGAGGTTCCTGCGGTGATAGTCAACGTTATGCGCGGTGGTCCAGGACTGGGAAATATCGCCCCTTCGCAAGGTGATTACTACCAAATGGTCAAAGGCGGGGGACATGGAGATTACTTCCCCATTGTGCTCGCGCCGGCTAG
Source organism: uncultured Anaerolineales bacterium (assembly GCA_964458115.1). Taxonomy (GTDB): domain Bacteria; phylum Chloroflexota; class Anaerolineae; order Anaerolineales; family UBA11858; genus NIOZ-UU35. The sequence continues at coordinate 792 of CAYWIC010000020.1, forward strand.
CGTACAAGAAACCATCGATACCATCTTCCTGGCCTTCGACCTGGCAGATAAGTACCGCAATATTGTCCATTTGATTGTGGATGGGAATTTGGGTCAAATGATGGAGCCTGCTGAACTACCTCCTATGAGGGAACTCCCCAAAGAACCCCCTGAATGGGCTGTCTCCGGGGCGAAAGGACGAAAACCCAATTTCCTCTCATCGATCTACATCGATCCCGCTGATGAAGAAGTCACCAACATCCGGCTGGTAAAACGCTGGATGGAGATTGAGAAGAACGAAGTTCGCTACAGCGAATCCTTGATGGAAGATGCTGAGTACGCCGTGGTTGGATTCGGCACCGCCGGTCGAGTTGCCTCCTCTGCAGTCCGCGCTGCCCGAGAAGAGGGCATCAAAGTGGGTCTGTTCCGCCCGATTACCCTAGCTCCATTCCCCAAAAAGCAGATCGAGGAGATTTCGAAGCGTGTGAAGCGCATCTTGGTCGTCGAAATGAATTCTGGGATGATGCTCGACGATATCGTCTCCATTGTCGAGGGCCGAGTACCCGTTGAATTCTACGGCCGTATGGGCGGCGTGACCCCCTTCCCGGACGAAATCTTGGATGATATCCGTAGAGTTTCCAAGAACACTAAACCAGTCAATGGCAACGCGCGCGCAGAATGGATCGAACGACTTGAAAAGATTGTTGAGGAAGGGAAATAATGACTGCCCCAGCAAAACCCGAATCTAAGATTGTTTACCAACGACCCGTTTCGCTCGCAGAAACAACCACTCACTACTGCCCAGGCTGTACGCATGGCATCGCACACCGCTTGGTCGCCGAAGTCATCGACGAGATGGGTTTGCGTGAAAAAACCATCGGCGTAGCTCCTGTAGGTTGCTCGGTATTCGCCTACAAATACTTCAACATGGATTTCGTCGAGGCTGCCCACGGACGCGCCCCCGCGATGGCCACGGGGATCAAACGTGTGCTACCGGGGAATACGGTATTTACATACCAAGGCGATGGTGACCTGGCCTCGATTGGTATGGCCGAGATCATGCACGCTGCTGCCCGGGGAGAAAATATCACTGTGATCTTCATCAACAACGCCATATATGGGATGACTGGCGGACAGATGGCACCGACCACCCTACCCGGAATGACAACAACATCATCGCCCTTTGGGCGAGATGTAGAATTGACCGGTTTCCCTATCCGCATGTGTGAGATGCTCGCTACAATGGACGGCACCGGGTACATTGTGCGGCGCAGCCTGCACGATGCCAAAAACATTCGCAAATCCAAGAAAGCATTGCGCATGGCCTTCGAATCCCAAGAGCGGGGCTTAGGCTTCTCTATGGTTGAGCTGCTCTCCTCCTGCCCGACCAACTGGAAAATCGAGCCTAACAAATCGCTGGATTTTATCGCCGAACATATGGTCCCTGTCTTTCCATTGGGGGACTATAAAGTCAACCCTGAGTTGAGCAAGAAACGAGCATAAGGAGTTCCACCGTGAATGAAACTAGCATCATCATTTCAGGTTTTGGCGGCCAGGGGACTCTTTTTGCCGGTCAAGTCCTCGCCTATGCAGCCCTGGATAACGGTCTCAACGTGACCTGGATCCCCTCGTACGGGCCGGAAATGCGCGGTGGGACAGCGAATTGCACCGTGATCATCTCCAGCAATGAGATCGGCTCACCCCTGGTGCGCAATCCGGATGTCTCCGTCGTGCTCAATTTGCCATCTCTGAACAAATACGAACCCCTAACCAAGCCGGGCGGCGTTTTGGTGGCCAATTCATCACTGATCAACCGCGGTCTGGAGCGTGATGACATCAAACACCTCCATGTCCCCGCCAATGAGATCGCGGAAGAAATTGGTCTCTCTCGTATGGCGAATATGGTCATGATCGGCGGCATGTTGAAATTAGCACCCGTGCTATCACTCGAAGTGGTCAAACAGGCTCTGGCCGAACACATCCCCGACCGACATCGCAAAACTCTGCCGATGAATTTCAAGGCCATGGATCGCGGCTACACCTTCGCAGAGCAAACCCTGGCAGAAGCAGTCTCATAATATCCAGGGGATTTAACTTAATACCGATACAGGTTCTTTCAGATCAATAGCATTTTTCGATGATCAAACCCCAGATTCTCACTGGGGTTTGATATGACTATGGCATATCAGCTAAAAATCCCCGCTCGCATAAATATCTTAGGCAACCCTGGCGATGCCAATGAAGGCGATTTCGCCACTATCACTGCCGCTGTAGATATCTACGCTCAGGCGCGCATCGAGGAGCATGATCTCATCGTCCTCGAATATCTGCAAAATTGCCAGGGCTGCCTTCAGACGACCGATCAGGTGGTCATCGATCCCAGTCAAATTCCTCTTCCCTATGATGATCAGCTCGATCTACTCAAAGGGGCCATTAACCGTCTTCACAGGTACAGCCCGGAATTTAGAGAGAAACTCCGCACGAAGGGCTTTCGCTTCGCAACTTGGACTGATGTCCCGCGCCAGAGCGGACTGGGAGGGTCATCGCTATTCGTGCTGCTCATGTTGGCTGGGTTGCGCGCCTATTACCAACTCGACTCCCAATTGCACAACGACTATATCCTCGCTGAATTGACCCAACGTGTCGAAGCCAAAGAGTTGGGAATCACAGCCGGATATGCCGACCGCTACGCGCCACTTTTTGGCGGCATTGCCTATCTAGATTACCGCGGCAAATTGCATCAGAAACCGCTGCACGTAGAACCCTACGTCACCTTTGAACGCTTAGATCCATGGGTGAAAGAATTTCCCCTGGTAGCCATCTCTAGCGGCATTACCCATGACTCCGGGGACGTACATGGCAATATGCGCCCTCGCTATCTAGAAGAACACGAGACCTGGAAATCCACCGGTGGAGACATCCCGCCTATGGTAGGTTTCATGCAAGGAGCCTGGGAAACGGCCTGGAAAGGCAAGATCGCCCTGCTTCAAAAAGATTGGGCGACCTTTGGGGGACTGATGAACCGCAACCACCGTCTGGTCGATGAGATGATGTCCTATTGCGGGTTCGAAGAGGGTGCGGGTTGGGCCAACAACCTGCTGATCGAGGATGCCATAAAAAACGGCGCTTTGGGTGCCAAACTGACGGGCGCGGGCGGCGGTGGCTCCGTCTTCGCACTGACAAAGCCTGGAGAGGAAGACAAGCTCATCCAAGCCTGGCAACGCACTGCCGAGTATGCCAATTTAGAGAATGCCCAAATCTACCAACCGCAAATCTCTCACCAAGGGCTGTCGATAAAAAATTAAGAACTATGGTTGGACGCGGATAAGCGCTGAGTTACGCGGAGGGAAAATTGATTCAGGAAGTTGAACTCAAACACAAAGAAATTACAGGAAAAATCCTTCGCGCCTTCTTCAAGATTGCTTATCCACAACTTGGGTATGGATTCCTTGAAAAAGTTTATGAAAATGCCATGGTTATCGCCAAACGACTCACAGCTGAAAATGAAGCTCTATTGCTGAACTATCTCCGCGCAACGCCATATGAGGTGGGATTGGTTTTCATTTTTGGTCCAAAACCCGACTTTCGCCGAAAAGCATTCGATAATTCTCGCAAATCCATCGCTTGGGAATGAATAAATTGATTATCCGCGCCAATCTGCGTTTTTCCTCGTCCTGAAAGGTTCTATATGCAAGCTGTAATATTAGCCGCGGGCAAAGGCAAACGCCTGCACCCCATCACTGCCACTCGCACCAAAGCCATGGCACCCATATTGGGGTTACCCATCGTCGAGCGCGTCATAGAACCCTTCATCGAGCAAGGCATCAACGATATCGTCCTGGTGACCAGCCCTGACGATGATGAAATCCGCGCCCATTTTGGGAAAGGCCGCTTCCAGCACCTCGAGATCAACCTGGTGGAGCAACCCAAACCTCTGGGGATGGCACATGCCCTATCCCAGGCAATTCCGCTTATTCATGGCGATTTCGTCCTGTCGTCGTGTGACAATCTAGTTCCCAATTGCGACATTCAGAACGTGTTATCCCATTGGGATTCAGAACCACGCGCACGGGCCATCCTGACGCTCCTACCTGTACCAACAGAGGCACTACATAGGGTAGGAGTCGTCGAACTCGATGGAGAATGGATCAAACAAATTATCGAAAAGCCTGGCCCAGAGAAGGCTCCATCGAAAATCGCCAGCACACCTTTATACTGTTTTCAGCAGGAATTTCTGAAATATGTGTCTGAAGTGCAACCCTCCCCGCGCGGCGAATATGAACTCCAAGAGGCCATCCAAATGCTGATCGAAAATGAGGGACACGTGAGGGGCGTCCATATCAACAGCCGCATCGATTTGACTACTCCAGAAGACCTCTTAGCGATTAATAGGCATTTTTTTACTCAAGGCTATGCGATCTGCCACAGCTCCTCACTTGATACCAGATTTTTGCCGCCTTATCATATCGAAACTGGCGTGACTTTCGGGGTTAATTGTAGTGTCGGGCCTAATGTGTACATCGAAAGAGATTGTCTTATTGGAGAAAACGTCCGAGTTGAGAACGCAGTTATTCTGCGTGAAAGAATTGTGCCCAGGGGTTCCCATATCAGAGATCAGGTTTATTACTGATATGAGTAATGCATTTTATTGCGTGCTTGCAAGGGGGTACGGGCAAAGCCCGTACCCCCTTCTATCCCACGCATCATCGTTCAAACGAGTTTAAAAAGATATGACCAGCTCAAACGAAAACTCAACTGAAGGATTGTTGCCCCAACTCCAACCAACTAAGTGGATCGAAGATATGGCCGAATACGATCTGCAAGCTCCGGCGCACCAACCTTTTATCGCGGGCCTGGTGATTGCTTACATCTTGGATTTCGATGACTTTCAGGTCAGTATGAATCCTGATGTTGTGCAGCAATTTGTCGGGCAATTCGATCCACCCATGGAATTAGTACACCAGGTGGCGCTGGAGAACCTGAGCGCACGTACCTCCCCTGAGAATTATTCCATCAGTGGCCAAGGTGATCAAATCGCAATCGTTTGTGACATCGATGATAAGTTCACCGCCTCACGCATCCTTCTACCTGATCTTATGACGGCGTGGTCGCATCATATCCCGGGGCAGATGCTGTTGGCTATCCCCCATCGCGACTACCTGATCGCCATCAGCGACCGCGACCCGGAATATGTGTCACATATTCGCCAACATTTAGAGAGCGATCGCGATCATCAGGGGTACGCCCTGTACAATGGGTTCCTGACCTGGGAAGAAGGAGAGGTCAAGGAATATCGGTCATGATCGTTATCACTGGGGCAGCCGGGCTGATGGGAGGTAACCTTGCAAGGACGTTAATTGCTGACGGTCAGCGCGTGCGTGGGCTCATCTACCAGGATCTACGTGCTGTAGAAGGACTAGATATTCAACTCATCCAAGGCGATATCCTCGACCAAGTTTCTTTACACAACGCATTTCATGGGGCGGAAACCGTCTATCATCTGGCAGCCTCCATTTCGTTAGCTCAATCAAATTGGTCGAATATGGAAGCCACCAACGTAACGGGCACTCGCAATGTGGTCGAAGCCTGTTTGACGTGCGGCGTACGACGGTTGATTCATATCAGTTCGATCCACGCTCTGCAACAAGAACCATTCGATCAACCCCTCGACGAAACCCGTCCTCTTGCGCAGAGTCCCAAGCATCCGCCTTATGATCGCTCAAAGGCCTATGCAGAGCTCGAGATCCAAAAAGGCCTCCAGCATGGCCTGGATGCGGTGATCATCAATCCCACAGGAATCATTGGTCCCAATGATTTCAAACCCTCCTATTTCGGGAAGGCCCTCATCGCCATTGCCGAAGGCAGAACTCCTGCCTTGGTGAAAGGTGGGTTCGACTGGGCCGATGTGCGCGACGTGGTTGCAGGCACAATCGCTGCCGCGCAATTGGCTCCCACCGGAGCGAAATATCTACTCTCTGGCCACTGGCGATCTGTTACGGATATCGCCCGCCAGATCGTAGCACTGACCAGCTGTTCGCTGCCTCGATTGACCCTCCCCTTGTGGTTGGCGTATCTCGGGTTGCCAGTCATACGCGCCATCTCCACAATCAACGCAAAGGAACTACTCTATACCCGCTTCTCATTGAATGCATTGAAGAGCAATCAGCACATCAGCCATGCCCACGCGACTCATAACTTAGGCTATCGACCTCGTCCTTTCGAGGAGACGCTTGCCGACACCATAAATTGGTTTACACAGAGCGACCACATCAATGTATGAGATCTTCTTGATAACCAGCTTCTCACTGGCAACAATTACCTTTGTGGCATTGTTCTTCGTCAATGCCCCTTATGGACGGCACATACGGCGTGGCTGGGGGCCATCTTTGCCAAACTGGCTGGGCTGGTTGATCATGGAATCACCCTCAGCGATAATCTTTGCTGCCCTCTTTATCATTGGAGAAGCACCGAAATCGACTCCAATGCTGATATTCTTTCTGATGTGGGAAGCACATTACATTCACCGAGCGTTTATCTACCCCTTTATGATCTCTGATGGTAGAAAGATCATGCCTCTGGCGATCATGGGGATGGCGATTTTATTCAATGGGGGCAATGCCTACGTTAATGGGAGATACATCTTCCATCTTTCAGGTGGATACCCAGAGAGATGGCTGAATTCGCCCCATATGATCCTCGGGTTGATGCTCTTCCTGGGGGGATTCGTGATCAACCGCTCTGCAGACCGCGTCCTACACAATCTCAGAGCACCAGGAGAGAGCGACTACAATATCCCTTACGGCGGTCTATACCGTTGGATCTCCTGCCCCAATTATTTTGGAGAGATCATCGATTGGATCGGCTGGGCCATCGCTACCTGGTCACTGCCAGGGCTGGCCTTCGCCATGTGGACAGTCGCCAACCTGGCCCCGCGCGCTCGCGCCCATCACGCCTGGTATCACGAACACTTCCCAGAATACCCAACAGAGCGAAAGGCTCTGGTCCCAGGAATTTGGTAGTCTAATTCATCGTCGAGTCATCCACATAACTTAAACCAGAAGTTCAACTTCATGCGATGCACCTCGATTGGTGCACAGAAATTGAACTTCTTTGTTACGCCATTATTTTTTTATCTACCCCCACCCGCTCAAAACTGGGGGCAAACGATTACTCGACGGAGATTAGTACAGCCCTAACAACTATTCTCCAATCATACGTGCCCGTGCGCTCATTGTACCCCTGACAGGTGATCAGCGTGAGTACATCATATTCGGAGTGTGGCAGGGAGCTAAGATCATCCGCTCTGACCTTGTCGATCTGGCGCACTTCATAGATGTAGCGCGAACCAAAGGCATTGACCACGACCTGGTCGCCGTGCTGCAGGGTGTGCAGGTCTACAAACGGACCGGGATTGTTGTTGGCGTCCCAGACATGCGCCGTGATAGCCGTGTTGCCCGCCCAGGTCGGGAAAGCAGTTCCTTCGAGATACCCGGCCCGGTTCCCCAACCAGGTCACATCCCAGCCATACTCGGTCAGCGGCACACCGATGATCGGCGGGTCCACGCCCAACTCGGGGATTTCCAGCACGAAGTTGTCCAAAGGCTGGTAGAGCTTCTCTTCCGGTTGGACAGGCAGGTTGTGCATAATTCCAGGGGCAAAGCCGGTCGCCGGGAGTTGACCCACGCCCAGGGCGAAGAAGCTGAAACCGCTAATATCCACACAAACGTAGTCATCCTGACGATAGGGATTGCTCACCTGGTGCCAGGGATTGCTGCCATCCTTCTTGAGCATGTGGATATTCCCGTAGTGATAATCCGCTTCACGCAACTGGGCAGGGGTGGGCTTGATGCACACCTGTACAGGCGGGAAGAAGCTGGAGATGTAATTCCCATCCGCGTCGATGATGTTGATATCGAAGATCTCATCGCCAATGATGAAACCGGCATCATCGCTGTCCACCGGAACACGTTCGATGACCATTTGAGTACCATTGGGCAATGAGTCCGGCTTTACTGCTAACCGCACCGGGCCGCCCGTGTATTCGCCGCCGCTTTCGCCAACGGAGAATTTGCGCACCAGCGGCAAGCCTCCGCCGCCACCGCCATCATCATCACCATCACTATCACCATCAGCTTGCGCGGCAGCAATACCGTTGCCCTGGATGTTGAACGTGTAGGGGTGTTCGTCGTTATCGTCGTTGTCGATGGTGACGGTTGCTTCCCGCAATCCCGCGCCCGTGGGGTCAAAAGTGATCTGGAAGGTGGTCGTGCCGCCGCTATCAGCTACCGGTGTATGGGCATCGGTGGTCAGGAGGAAATCTGCCGCATGGGTGCCACCGATCATAACGTGATCATTGTGGGTTAGGTTCAATTCGAGGCTGCCCGTATTTTCGATCGTATAGGTATAGGTCACCTGGCCGCCTGCAACCTGCACATCGCCAAAATCTGTCTGGTCTAGCGCAGATGGAGAGGTGTCCCCATGCGGGATACAGATGCCATTCCCCTGCACATCGATCTCACATGCCGGGCCAGTTCCCGTACCCTGGATGCTAAACTCATATGGGTCCTCATCCCCATCATTGTTGTTGATGGTGACCGTAGCCTGCTTCAATGTATCATCCACCGGGTCGAAGGTGATCGTGAAGGTGGTCTCATTGCTTGCTGTCATCGGTGTGGTGGCATCTGTCTTCAGGCTGAATTCGGCCGCATCGGGGCCACCAAGCGTGATCGTTGGCGGACCTGCCGTCAAGTCCAGGTCGGCCAGGCCTGTGTTCTTGATCGTGAAGGTGCGGTCAATTGTCACACCGTTGAAATCAGCATTGCCAAAGTCGGTGTGATCAGCTAATTCCGGCGTGGTGTCGCCGTTGACGATGGAGGTATCGTTGCCCAAGACATCGATCTCAGGGATCGCAGCACCTGTACCCGTGATCTGGACGTTGTAGGGATTCTCGTTGGAGTCGTTGTTGGCGATTTCCATATCCACAGTGAAAGCGCCCAAGGCATCCACATCGAAGGAAACATCGATCGTGCCTGTCCCACCGGCCGCGATGTTGAGCGGCATGGCCGTGGTCACCGTGAAGTTGCTAGTATTGGTTGAGGTCGGCGCGGTCACACCGGTAACATCCAGTTGAGCGCCACCGGCGGAGTTATCGATAGTGTAGATCAGGTTGACCGTGCCAGGAGCCTGGTTGCCCAGGTTGTCCGTACCGCCATCGCTGATGGAATTCACTACGCCAGCAGGCCGCTGCACGTCGATCTCCGGCTGTGCGGCGAAGGTGGCTGTACAGGTCTTGTCCCCTTTCATATTGATAACACCACTCAGGGCAGAACCAAATGCGGCACAATCGTCGGTCCAACCCACGAAGCTGGAACCGGCATCCACGGTCACGTTGAGGGTGACAATATCGTTATAGTCGAATTGGACCGCGCAAACGTCAGTTCCGCCAGAGTTGGGGCAGTCGATAGCACTGGGATCGGGCGTGCCCCCCGTGCTGTCGATGTTATCGGTATTAAAGGCACCCGGCGTGTTGATCGTCAGGGTTGGTTTATCCGCTGTCAGGGTATCTGTAGCATTGTCGGTACCCGCACCGGTCTCTGTAGAACCGATGTTGCCGCTGACATTGACAAAGGTAGCCACCGTCACCGGAGTGACATCCACGGTGATGGTGCAATCAGTGTCCTCCGCCAGGCTGTAGCCGGAACCGGATACCAGGTTAACCTGGGTGTTTCCCGCTGCCAGGTTAGGGGTGAAGTGTGTCGCCAGCACGTTGTTACTGTTGCAGGTGCCGCCGATGTTGGGCGTGGTTGCAATCTCTACCCCGGCCGGGAAATTGTCGGTGAAATTGAGCCCGTTGAGTGTGAGGTTGGTTTGGGTGTTGGGATTGGTCAGGGTAAAGGTCAACGTGGAAGTTTCCCCAGCGGCGAGGCTATTGGGGCTGAACTCTTTTTCAATCGTCGGGTGCAGATAGTAAGTAACCGTGTCATCACCAGTAGCGGAAGCCGCGTTGGGATTGCCGGCCGCGTCCGTAGCTTTACCAGCTTCAATGGCAACCGTCACCGTGCCATCCTGGGTCATGCCGCTGACCGCCACATTGTAGGTGGTGCCGCTGCCGGTCACCGTTCCGGAGGTTGCACCGGCGGTGCCGGTAATCGTGACATCGCCGGTGACGAAGTTAGCGACCGATTCGCTGAACACCACCGCGAAATTGATCGGTGAGGCCATGGCGGGGTCGGTCTGCGCCCCATCTTGATTGATAGTCACCGTGGGAGCATCCCCATCGATGACGATGTTGCTGGTAACTGCAATTGAGGATACTGTGATAGCGATACTATCGGTTGAATTGCCCGCCACATCTTCCAACTTGTTAATACCCATGGATGAAACCCTGTCGCCATCCAGGTCGGAGGTGTTTTCTCCGGCGCCAACTGTGTAGGTACCCGTAAAGGTGGTCGCAGTGGCGTAACTCGTGGTAACGGCTACACTGGTATCCGTCATCACACCGATCTGGTATCCGTCGTGTCCACCGTCACGCTCAATGGGCCGGAGGCTGAACTGGTATTGCCGGCCACATCCACCTGTACAGCCGTGACGTTGTGCACATTTTCAGTCAAAGTCGTGGTGATATCGTAACTGCCACCAGAGCAGACGTCCGTGGGCGTCAGTGCGCTGTCGACTGAACTGGTCAGTGTCACCGTTGCACCATTTTCACAAGTGCCGGTGAACTGCGGCGTGGTATCCATCGTGATGTTATCCGTAGGCAAAGTGCCGGTATCGCTGGCATCCGTCAGATCAGGAGTACTGGGCGCCGCCACGGTGTTGTCGAGAGTGTAAGTCTCTTCCGTGCCCGGGGTCGTGTTCGTCAGATCGTTTCCGGCTGTATCGGCGATATCCTGACCACCCTCGAAGCCGAGATCGACGGTTGCATTCAAGTTTGCCATATCTCCGCCCGAGATGGTCACGTCGTAGGTGGTACCGCTGCCGGTCACCCCGATTGACGCACCCGTCGGCCCGCTCACACTGAAGTCGGCTGTGCCAACATTCGTGACGCTCTCGCTGAAGACCACTTCGAATGTCACCGTATCGGCGTTGGTGTTTTCCACCGGTGGCGTGTCCCTCGAAATCGACGTCACCGTGGGCGCGGTGTTGTCGAGAGTGTAAGTCTCTTCCGTGCCCGGGGTCGTGTTCGTCAGATCGTTTCCGGCTGTATCGGCGATATCCTGACCACCCTCGAAGCCGAGATCGACGGTTGCATTCAAGTTTGCCATATCTCCGCCCGAGATGGTCACGTCGTAGGTGGTACCGCTGCCGGTCACCCCGATTGACGCACCCGTCGGCCCGCTCACACTGAAGTCGGCTGTGCCAACATTCGTGACGCTCTCGCTGAAGACCACTTCGAATGTCACCGTATCGGCGTTGGTGTTTTCCACCGGTGGCGTGTCCCTCGAAATCGACGTCACCGTGGGCGCGGTGTTATCCACGTTGAACGTGGTGCTGGGTCCGGCGCCCAGTGCGGTGTTGCCTGCGTTATCGCTGGCTGTCCCCGCGGCAATGGTAATCCCCAGCGTTCCGTCACCAGTAATGCTTGAGATGGTCACGGTGCGGGTCGCGGTCCCTGAACCGGTTACATTGACGGTTCCGTTTGCATTGCCTGTGGTGTTCAGTGTGACATTTCCGTTGGCCAGGGTCACAGCATCTGCGCCGGTGTAGGTCACGGTGTAGGTGACCGGACCGGTATTCGTGTCGGTGGCCGATGGCGCACCTATGCTGATCGTCGGGGTCGTCTTGTCAATCGTGTAGGCTTCTCCTGCGGTGTAATTGCCGTTACCAGCGCCGGCTCCGCCTAACGGGTTCGCCGCGCCATCCGCGATCGAATCATCGTCAACTAAATCGATGGACACTGTCCCATCGCCGGCACCCGTGTTTACCGGAACATTCCATGTCGTACCACTGCCCGTGACAGTACCAATGGATGCTCCGCTGACACCGGAAATGTCGAGCGAGAAGTCACTCGCATCGACGCCAGTGACCGACTCGTCGAATGTAACAGTAAAGTTGACTGTGGCCGCATTAGTCGGGTTCGTGTTGGCACGCACAATGGAACTAACATCTGGTGGATCAGTGTCGGCAGTTCCTTCACCTCGTACAGTGAATGTGTACGGTGACGCTTCGGAGTTGTTGGTGATCGTCACCGTTCCGTCAACGACGCCGCCCCCTGCCGGATCGAACTGTACATCGAACGTTGTGCTGGCGCCAGGGGTAACCGGGGTTCCTGGTTGCTGAGTGATCGAGAATCCCGCGCCTGTGACTGAGGCATTACTGATGGTGAGATTCTGGACATCGCCGATGTTGTTGATAGTAAATGTACTGGTCACCGGGGTTCCGGCGGGTGTGGAGCCCAGATCTGTGTCATCGGCGCTGTCAGGCGTGTCATCGCCATTAACGATCAGGGTGCTGTTACCATACAGGGCTGCACCAGGTACGTCCAGTTCCACACTGACATTGTCCATCAAGGCATACATGTCACTGGATGAGATCGTCACCTGTGTGACCAGTTTTGAGCCGCCATCCGGAATGTAGGTTGTGTACGGCGTCACAGCGCCAACGTCGATTGTGAATGGCTCTGGCCCTTCACCCGCGATCGTTGTTGCGGCGCCCCCGTCATTTTTCCAATCGAGGCTATTGAAGACGAACGATTTCCCGTCGCGCGACGTGATAGTGAATGAGCCAGTCCCCCCGCCACTAAATGATGCATCGAGACCAATTTCTGCAGTTCCTTCCCATGTGAATAAATCGCTGGGAGAGCCGAGGTAGTTGAGCCCAGTATCTGATGTACCGGTATTGAATTCGCCATCCCCACCCGAGGATAAGTCTGCCGGCCGTGACCCGAATCCATCGTTATAGGTTGCCGCCAATACCGTTATGGTGCTGAATAGCATAACCGTCAGCAAGACAGCGTTGATGATGATCCGCAGTCCGCGGGTGATCCTAAATTTGGCAATTGGGTATGTCATTGGGGCTTCTCCCTGGATAACGAAACGACGATGCCACCTCCCCACAAGGGTAACAGGGCATGGTTGAAGATATTTAACCCACATTTGCGGTGATACTCATCAATGACGGGCTTTGTATGTACTATATTTTACTCTAATTTACATAATTTTTATGTAAATTGTTCGTTGAATCACATATCAATAATGTTGTTAGTTTGTTTCAATATCTTAAATTTGAATTAGATTCTGTACACAGAAAACATAATAAGTGCAAAATGTGCTTAGGCCAGTCGACCGAAGCTTTGCAATAAAACAAAATTATTCTAATTTTTCGGTGATTTCAGTGTTTGGTGGTATTCTCGCCAAACAACCATAAAATGAAGGAGATAATCGAATGGTACTCGCCTGAAAACGGAGTATTGGAACCTCTCGCAGGTTATTAGAGATCTTAACGAGAGCACCATTTAAGTGGTTTTCTCGATAAGGCATTAACCAGAAACTGGCCTCCAAGCTTTGGCCGGTCGGCCGAAGTCGTGCCATAGGCGAGAGGGTCTCTCTATGATAGTAATAAGTGATATTTGTGGGTCGAACTAGTACATGACCAATCGAATTGAATGGGTTTGTAGTAGGGCACGAAAGTGCCCGTCCCCAGGCTAGAGCGTACTCTCGTACGCCGCTACGAACCCATCAAATTGATGGTGGTGATGTACCAGTTAAGAATGAGAATAAGCAGAAACTATATTTTTCGAGTCACGTGCCGTACAACTTCAGCCGCGGTTGTCTCGATGGGCTTTTCAGTGACATCGATGATGGGAATGCCCTCTTTTCGCAGCAACGCTTCGATGGTATCGATCTCCTCGAAAACTTTCACCGGATCAACATAATCTGGCTTGCCATTTCCACTCACCCCCAAGCGTTTTTGGCGATGTACCCGGTGCTGAACCAATGTTGAAGCGTCGATGGTCAAACCCACCATGCGTCGCTTGTCGTGGTCGAACAAGGCACGCGGAGGGGGAATTCCTGGAACCAAGGGCACGTTGGCGACTTTCCAGCCCAAGATCGAAAGGTACAGGCTCAAAGGTGTTTTCCCCACCAGGGAGGGTCCCAGCAAGATAAATTCGGCATTTCCCCAGCCATCTGGATTCTGACCATCATCATGAGAGAAGGTGTAATCCATGGCATCGATACGATCAAAATAGGATTTATGCAACTGGCGATACAGCCCCGGCTTCTCTAATGGCTCGCGCTGGAAAAGCGCCGCGAGTTTTTCCATTAAGGTTCCCATCAAATCAATCTCAGCGATGCCTAACTCACGCGCTCTTTTCTTGACTTCGCTACGGATCTTGGCATCCACAAAGGTGTGCACGACCAAGGCGCTATCCTCTTCCGCAGACTGAAGGATTTGACCAACCTGCAATTTCGTGAAAACTTTTGGGAAGACGCGCACCGGAACATCGATGCCTTCGAATTGGGTGATGGCCGTGCGTACGAGTTGCTCTCCAGAGGCACCAACACCCCCTGAAATAATGTAGATCGAAGGGATTTCGGGGGGTGTCGCGTTCATTTTCTCCATTTAAATTGATGAGTCTATTGAATGAAACCACGACAGAGTGGCACCGCTGGAGTATATCATGGGGTGGCTACCCCACGATATATTCCAGCGGAAATCGCTCCTCGACGAATACTAAGGATTGGTTCCCGTGCCCTGGATATTGAACGTGTACGGGTTCTCGTCGCTATCGTCGTTGGCGATACTAATGTTGGCCTCCCGCAGGCCGGCAACACTGGGGTCAAAGGTGATCTGGAAGGTGGTCGTACCCCCGCCACTGGTAACAGGCGTGACAGCATCTGTATTTAAGATGAATTCAGCTGCATGCGTGCCGCCAACCGTCACAATCGGGGACCCAGACAGGTTCAGATCCACACTGCCAGAATTTTGGATCGTAAAGGTGTACGCTACCGATCCTGTAGCCACATCGGCGCTGCCGAAATCTGTCTGATCGGCTGTATCCGGTGAGGTATCTCCGCTGGCGATGGAGATACTGTTCCCGAGCACATCCATCTCCGCCGCGGCCCCTGTACCCGTACCCTGGATACTGAAAGTGTAGGGGTTCTCGTCGCCATCATTGTTGGCGATGCTGATGGTGGCTTCCCTCACTCCGGTATCGCTGGGGTCAAATGTGATCCTGAAAATAGTCTGATCACCCCCGGTTACAGGCGAAGTCGCGTCCGCTGCCAGGGAGAAATCAGAGGCGTGGGTGCCGCCGATCGTCACGATGGGCGAATCGCTCAGGGTCAGGTCATTGGTTCCAGTATTCTTGATCACGAAATTGCGCGTGACCGTCGCGCCAGAGGTATCTGCATTGCCGAAATCCGTATGATCATCGCTATCTGGCGAGGTATCACCACTGTAGATGACTTTGTCATTGCCTTCGACATCCATCTCAGGAGCGGCCGCACCGGTTCCACTGATCAGGATATCGTAGGGGTTTTCATCGCCATCATTGTTAGCCACATCGATCTCCAAACTGAAAACAGCCTCGGAATCGATATCGAAGGAGATCTCGAAGGTACCTGTCTCCCCAGCAGCGATATCGATCGGTGTGGTCGAGTTCAGGGCGAAATTGCTGACATTGGTCAGGTTAGCCGCAGTAACCCCGCTGACACTCAATTGATCTGTTCCCGCGCTGTTATCCAGGGTAAACAGAAGGGTAGCAGCACCGGTATCGTGATTACCTAGATCAACTGTGCCACCATCAGCAATCGACGAGGATACCGGTCGCTGCACATCGATCTCCGGTGCCGACACGACCACGCCAGTGCAGGAAAGCCCGAAGTCGTAGGGGTTTTCATCCGCATCATTATTGGCAATCGAGACCGTTGTGGTCACAGTGGCGGCACCACTAGGGGTACAGCGCACCACAAAGGTCAAGTCGCCGCCACCTGAGGCGATGGAGCCGGCGCTGGGCTGCGACTGGATACTGAAATCACCAGATCCGGACAGCGTCACAGCAGTGGGGAAATCGGTCAGGGTCAGCGTGTCAGTGCCCTCGTTTTGGATGGTGAATGTGCGGTCGAGGCTGCTGCCCACATTGACACTGCCGAAATCAGTGTGATCGCCCGCGTCGGGGGTTGCATCTCCGTCGGCGATGGAAGTGCCATTACCTTCCACATCCATCTCGGGGGTGGGCGCAGCTACACCGTTACAGGAGAGGGTGAAGTCGTAAGGATTTTCATCCGAATCGTTGTTAGCAATAGAGACCGTGGTCGTAACGGTTGCGACGCCACTGGGCGTACAGCGCACTACAAAGGTCAAGTCGCCGCCGCCTGAGGCGATAGAACCCGCGCTAGGTTGTGTCTGGACACTGAAATCTCCTGACCCGGACAGCGTGACTGCGGTGGGGAAATCGGTCAGGTTGAGCGTGTCTGAACCCTCGTTCTGGATGGTGAACGTACGATCGAGGCTGCTGCCCACATTGACACTGCCAAAATCGGTATGATCGCCGGCGTCGGGGGTTGCATCTCCGTCGGCGATGGAAGTGCCATTACCTTCCACATCCATCTCGGGGGCTGGGGCGGCGACACCGTTGCAAGAGAGCATAAAGTCGTAAGGATTTTCATCTGAATCGTTATTGGCAATTGAGACCGTGGTCGTAACTGTGGCCACCCCACTTGGGGTACAGCGCACCACAAAGGTCAGATCACCCCCACCAGACGCGATGGAGCCTGCGCTGGGCTGAGATTGAACGGAGAAATCTCCCGAACCAGACAGCGTTACCGCGGTGGGGAAATTTGTTAGGTTGAGATTGTCTGAACCCTCGTTCTGGATACTGAAGGTGCGGTCCAGCGTGTTGCCCACTGTGACGTTGCCAAAATCAGTGAAATCACCCGCATCCGGGGTGGTATCCCCATCGGGGATGGAAGTCGAATTGCCTTCGACGTCCATTTCTGGAAGGGTCAGCACGGCGAAGGTGGCCGTACAGTTCTTATTGTCATTCATGGTGATGACGCCGCTTAAGTTCGCTCCAAAGGAGGCGCAATCGCCACTCCATCCGGTAAAACTGGACGAGGCATCCACAATGACATTCAAGGTTACGCTATCGTCTAACAGGAAATCCGTATCACACCGTACAGAGGGGCAATTGAGCGGCCCGTCAGCAGGAGTACCGCCAGATGATGTGACAGCATCGCTGCCGGTATTTCCAGAAACACTAAGGGCCAGTGTGGGGGTAACGATCTTGACTTCCAATATCCCTGAGGGCGCGCTGGTGTTGCCTGCGACATCTGCCTGGGTGGCAGTGAAATCGTGAGAGTCTTGGCTTAGCACCGTGGATACCGTAATATCGTACGCTCCTCCTGAACAACTTCCTGTCGGCGAAAGGCTGCCATTTGTCGAGCTAATTTGGGTCACGACTGAGCCGGATTCACAGGTGCCAGTGAATTGCGGAGTCGTGTCGCTGGTGACGTTATCGGTGTTTGAGCTCCCGGTGTCGCTGCCTGCAGACAGGTCAGGTATGCCTGGCTGCCCGGGAGCGGTGGTATCTATGGTGACACCCAACACCCCCGACGGCGGGCTAGTGCCGTTCACATTGCTGGCCGTGGCGGTGATGTTATGGGTCGTCTGGGTTAGCGTGCTGGTGAGGGTAATGTTATAGCTGCCCCCCGAGCAAGCCGTATTGGATGGATTTAGCGCACCATCGACGTTGCTGCTAAGATTGAGCGTATCACCATCGGTGCACGTCCCGGTGAACTGCGGGGAAGCGATCTTGGTGATGTTGTCTGAATCTGAAGTGCCCGAGTCGCTGCCCGAGGCTAAATCAGGAGTTCCCGGCGCGGCTGGGGTTGTCGAACCAATGGTCACACTCAAGCCGCTGGAATAGGTCGAGACATTTCCTGCCAGATCGATAGCCAGCGCGCTGATCGAATGCGTGGTATTACTTAACGTTGTGGTCACCGTGACATCGTAGGCATTCCCTGAACAAATAAAATCTGATGGACTCAGAATTCCATGTACGCTGCTGTGTACGTTGACCTCATCTCCTGTCACGCAAGTGCCGGTAAACTGAGGGGTATTGTCGCTAGTGACATTGTCAGAGTCGGAACCACCTGTGTCGCTGCTCGCGGCCAAGTCAGGTGTTCCCGGCACGGAGGGCGCCGTCGTGTCTACAGTGACTCCCAGACCTCCGGAAGCCCCACTCGTATTGCCAGCGGCATCGGTAGCCTGGGCATACACGCTGTGGGTCGCATTACCGAACAATTCAGTGACAGTGATATCAAAGACCCCCCCCGAACAGAATATATTCGCTGGACTGAGCAAGCCCGCCGCGCTGCTGACCAGGCTGATGCGTTCCCCATCGGGGCAAGCCCCGGTGAATTGGGGCGTGGTATCGCTGGTGATGTTGTCAGCATTCGATCGGCCGCTATCGCTTCCCGCGGCAAGGTCCGGTGTCCCAGGGACAGGCGGAGCCGTTGTATCCACAAAAATGATCAAATCTAAAGAATTGCTGGTATTACCGGCGCTATCTCTAGCCTTGGCGATGATTGAGTGGGAACCCTCGTTCAGGGGATTGGTCAATGTAATATCATAGCGCCCTTCTGAACAGACAACCTCAGGCAGTTGGTCTCCATTGACAGAACTATAGACGGACATTGTGTCGCCCGAGTTGCAAATCCCCGTGAAACGTGGGGTTGTGTCATTGGTGGAATTATCGATATCAGAAATTCCAGAATCACTGCCTGCATCCAGATCAGGAGCACCTGGCGCGTTGGGATCCAGCGTCTCAATAGTCACAACCAAAGGCTGAGAAGTGCTGGAATTCCCCGCGAGATCGGTTGCTGTAGCCGAAATCGAATGTGTCACCTCGTGGAGGTTGCTGGTCAGCGTGATGTCATAGGTGCCAGCGCTCTCCGAGCAAAGCCCCTCAGGGATCTGTTCACCATCCACTGAGCTTTGGATCGTGATCATATCCCCTGATGTGCATGTTCCGATGAACTGAGGGGTAATGTCGTTGGTTATATTGTCGGTATTGGAGACCCCGGTATCGCTGGCCTCTGTGAGATCGGGAACACCTGGAACCGCAGGCGCTACCGTATCGATAGTCAAGCTCAATTCGCTCGAAGGCTGGCTGAAATTTCCTGAGGGATCTGTGGCAACCGCGCTGATTCGGTGGATGCCATCACTGAGCGAGGTCGCCACAGTGATGGTGTAGTTGCTGCTTTCACAAACGATCTCATCATGACTCAAAACCCCATCGACATTGCTGATCAGATTGATCTTGTCATCGTTGCGGCAGATGCCCGTAAATTGAGGAGTGACAAAGTTGGTGATGTTGTCGGAGTTCGATGAACCTGAATCGTTACTGGCTACCAGATCAGGGATACCTGGCGAGCCAGACGCATCACCTGGATCATCGGAAATACCCGTTCCATCGCGGACTTCTGGGGTGGTAATTGCCGGAGAGGGCTGGAGTACAAATCGATATACAACCATGCCAGCGACCACACAAGTGGCCGAAGCCAAGACGATGATCAGAACGAAAATTCCTATTCGCGCGCCAAGAGAGAGATTTGTGAACATAACGGCCTCCTGGCATCATGATAACACCATGGCCCACCCTATTCAAGTAGAGAAATAGTACTGAAACCGTTCTTTGGTATATCCCAGAACCCAAGGATGCGGCGGCTCAGATCAAAGATAATGTTGCTTTTTGGCGTGTGGTAACTGTCACTGATATCTAAGCAGAACCAGCTGCCTGCCTGGAGGGCTTCTTCTTTCCACTAAAGGTGATCACTAAAACCCGATACACCAGCAAGAACAACAGGCTTCCCCCCGCTACCCAATACATCGAATCCGCCCAAACCGTTCCGCTATCTGTGCCGCTGAAGATGCCATGTATCAGGGCGCCCAGGAATGCGAGATAGCTATTAAAATGGATCAGCCGCCAGGTTTTTACTCCTAATTTCTTGCGCAAATAGAAACTCCCTACGAGAAAAACCCATCCATAGAATCCCAGCTGTCCAAGTCCCACAGCTAGAGGACGATATCCCTGACTGGCAAAGGGAACGAAAATCTGGTAAAGGTCATACTGAATATATTCGTCACCTAGTAGGATCAAGGCATGGAAGATGGTAAATGCCAGACCCAACAAACTGACATATTCATGTAACTCAAACGCAGCGGGTCCCCCAGGCCAGAGTCGGGCCATTTTGTTGGTGATCATGATCCCAAATGCCATTGAAAACCACAAAAGGGCGAAAGCAGCCACGGCGCTGCTGCGCGAAAGATACCAGTAAACCTTGGGGGCTTCACCCAACAATGATGAGGTCAAACCGGGGAGCCACAAAGGTAGGAAGACTGCTGCCAAAAGAGTGCCTGCCGTGATCGCCAGCAATACCAGTAATATCATCATGGGACTGACAATTGGCTCGTAATCGAAAACATCCTTTGAAACAACTCTATTTCGCGTCATCACTACTCCAAATAAATTCATGGATTCGATGGCTATAACGACGTTGACCATCTTCCAGAATTAGTATTCCAGCCAAGTCCTTTTGAGCTTCTATCCAATCCAGCCCTGCTTGACTTCCCAATAGCAACACAGTCTTGGCAGCGGCTTCCGCCTCCAAGACATTCGGTGCGATCACTGTGACCCTGAACACGTCGGTAATGGCGGGATAACCGGTCCGAGGGTCAATGATATGATGCTGCCAGGAACCCGCCTGTTGCCAGCGACGACGATCGCGCCCAGAGCTCGCCACACCACGTCGGCCAAGCTGCAAAATTTCCAGGCTCTCACCTTCATGAAATGGGTCTTCCACCCCTACCAGCCAGGGGTTGCCATCACAGCGCGAACCGCTTACAGCAATATCTCCCCCAGCATCGACCAGGGTTGGCCCATACTCTTTTAATCGTAGCATAGCCTGTTGAGCAGCCCAACCCTTTGCGATACCGCCGAAATCCAATTGAATCCCTGAGGGAAGGCGAACGGCCATCTCCTCAGGCAGCAATTCTACAGACGAGAATGACGGAGGCAGACTGGTCACCAAAGGCATCCAAATCCCATCGGTCATGTAATCAAAAGAACGGGTATATCCAGCACTTTCCAGAGCATTCAAGATGGTGGGAGTTACCAACCCCTCACTGTATTGATATGCCCAATCAGCGATCTGGAAAAGTTCCCAAAGCGTTTCACTTACGGGGATCGGCGCGCAATTGTGCTGGTTTAGCACACCTAATTCGCTGTCCTTTCGGAAACGACTCAAAACCTGCTCCCAGGTCTCGAACCATGCTGGAACCTGTTCCAGCATGGTTTCAGCCTCTGAGGATACACCATCTAAGACAGCCAGTATTCTTGATCCCATGGCGCGGAATGGATATTTTGCTATCATTACGAGGACCCTGTCGTGGTAGTCACCGGTTCTTGTGGCTGACTGGGCTGTTGATCCTGAGGTTGGCTCTGCTCAGGTTCAGGACCTCCCATGAAGACGATGCCTGAACCCGCATCCTGTTCACCCTGTTCTTGATCATGCTCCTCATCATCAGCATTATCATCGGAAATTTCAACGATGCTCTGGGGAGCTGAGGGTGGAGAAATCAGGGCCATTTTGCCCGTCCCTGTGGGCGAATGTGCACCCATCAATGAACTCGGTAGCACAACGTACAATTGATTTAGATTGCCAGAAAGCTCTTGTTGATTAGCTGAGACCAAAGAAGGCATGGGCGGCAAGGGTGGCGAACCCGATGAAAACTGCTGCTCATCGGAGGCGTTGCCTGCCGGAGAAGAGGAAGCTGTCAAAAACTCATTATGCGCCTGATTAGAGAATAGATTCCACAAACTAAGCGTAATGGTGATAGAGAGAGTGGCGATCAGTACTTTGATTTCGCCTAAACCACTTTTTGGACGACGTTTGTTGTTAGCCATATAAAAATTTCCTCAAGGAAGTCGATAAATTACTGCTAAAGAATTTCGCTGGAACTGAACAAACGATCAATCATTCTCATCACCATCATCATCTTCTTCGTCTTCGCTGCCTTCATCTTCTTCTTGCTCTTTTTCATCTTCTTCCTCAGCCTCATCTTCTTCTTCATCTTCTTCTTGTTCAACTTCTTGCTCGTCTTCTTCGTAATCTTCATACGCATCATCATCACCCTCGTCATCGTCTTCATCGTCAGAATAGGCCTCGCCAGATGAAATTGAGGATGCTGAAGCACCCGATGACGAAGAGCTCACAACTGGGGCAGGGAGTTGCACAACAAGTATCTCGCCTTCCATACTAACCAGAGCAACTGTTCCTGAACTAAAAGTAACCTTATAAACAGCAACACCGTTGGAATTGCCACTTTCCACACTATAAATCTCGGTTTCGCTCAATTGGTCAGCCGCCAATTGGGCTGCTTGTTCTGGCGTAACCAATACTGTTTGAACAGGAGCACTTTGAACAGACTCGCTCTCTTCTACAGGATCAACTTGAAGGTCGTCTGATGCCACTTGCAGTTCATCCAGCTGCTCTTGCAACTCTTGATTTTGCTCCTGAGCTTCAAGAATGCGCTGATTAGCCTGATCAATTAACTCTCGATAGGCCGCGTCTCTTTCTGTGACCGCCTTCTCAACAGCCGTGTCAATCTCAGCTGCATTCATAGAATTATTGCTATCGCCTTTGCCCTGAACAACAGAAATTACGCCACCAAGCGTGATCAATATCAGGGTGGAAATTGCAATCGAAATTATCAAAGGTGTTCTTTTCATCGGGATTCTCCAGATCTGATGTTCAAACGCATCAATGAAGGATATTTTTTTCTCAAGAAATTGCCGGGGTGATCATCCAGATTTAGGGGTAGTCCCACGGCGTTTCCCAGAGAGCCTTTTTTACGTGAAACGAATTGATAGATATCTTAACAGGGGAAGATTGGAATTCTCTTGAGAAACAATCCCCGTTTTCCAATCATTTTCCAAGAAAATTAGGTTAAACTTACCCATATAAATTACGAGGAAGGCAATATGCGCATTTTGATCATCGAAGATGATAAGCGCCTATCTTCACTGATGGGCAAAGTGTTGGAAGAAGAACAGTTCCAGGTAGATATCGTGCATGATGGCAATGAAGGTCTAGAGATCGCGTTGCGCGGCGTCCATGATGTAGCCATCGTCGACTGGATGTTACCTGGACGCGATGGGCCTGCGATTTGCAGGGCTGTTCGATCTGCTCAACTTCCACTAAGCATTCTGATGCTGACTGCCCGCACCCAGGTCGAAGATCGGGTAGCTGGGCTTTACAGCGGCGCAGATGATTACCTGGGAAAGCCATTCTCATTCGACGAATTAATCGCCAGGGTTCATGCGCTGGGCCGTCGTCACAATTCCGAATCCGCAGATGCCCGTGAATTGCGGGTTGGTTCGATTGTGCTGGATTTTCATACACACTCTGCCCGGCGAGGGGATCAAGCGCTCGATCTAACCAAAACCGAATGGACATTGCTGGAATATCTCCTGCGCCACCCAGGCCAGAGCCTGTCCCGGCAGCAAATTCTCGATTATGTTTGGTCTCTTACCAGCGATGTACAGCCCAACATGGTTGATGTGTACATCTCGTACTTACGAAATAAACTCAATCGCCCTAGGATGTCAGATCCAATTCAAACTGTACGTGGTGTAGGCTACCGCCTGGACGCTAAAAATGCTTAATCGTCTCCGCTGGCAACTTACTCTGTTATATTTACTTGCAGCCTTCGGCCTGATCCTGGTGGTTGGTGGGGGGGCGTACACGATGATCCGTCTGTATTTCTTGGAATCTACTGATCTGGCTTTAGAATATAAAATGGCCACCTTGTTCTCTTTCTATGGTTTTCCCATGCCAACTGAATTAGCCAGTGCAGAGGATCGTTGGCTAGAACAGAATGCCTTCTCCCTTATGCCAGGGGTTTCAATTGCTCAGTTCACCCCAGTTGCACCCCTGACCGAATTTCCATCCTCCGAAGAAGATGAGTACGAGCATAGAAACGAGGAAATGGATGAGGATGAGTACGAAAGGGAAGAATATTATGAAGCTGAGTTGTATGATGGCAGGCTTTCGGCGATCTTCGTCCTCCCACTAACGGATGAAGGCATCTTGATATCCTATCCCAATATGGTTACGCCGCCCTTCCCCGAAGACAGCGCGGCCAGAACTGCTGCTCTTGTAAATGGATCCGATCGACGTACGACCATCTTAGAGAATGGATCCCGTGTGCGGCTGCTGACCTACCACGCCAGCGATTTAACCAACCCGTCGGTGATCCAGATTGGTCGCTTGCTGAACGATCAGGATCAATTGCTCAACCAGCTGGGAAGCAGCTTTCTGCTACTGTCAGCGGCCAGCCTGGTGGTTCTGGGGTGTGGAAGCTGGTGGCTCTCAGGACGCTCGATCATCCCCGCCCAAAAGGCCTGGGATCAACAACAAGTTTTCATCTCTAACGCTAGTCACGAGCTGCGCACCCCCCTCACCTTGATCAGGGCGTCTGCTGAATATGTATTGCGCAATTCCAATGATCAGGAACAACAAGCCCTGTTAGAGGATGTACTCAATGAGTCAGATTATATGACCCGCTTGGTCGAAGACCTCCTGCTCCTTTCTCGTCTGGATACTCAACGTCTACAGTTAGAGCAAGACCATGTTGATCTGACTGACCTCTTGATGGATGTTCACTCCCGGTTAAAAAAGTTGGCTGATTCAAAACAGGTTGAGTTGATTCTGGAAAATGCGCAGGGTACTGTACTCGGTGATCGAACGCGACTACGCCAGGTTTTGTTAATCTTGCTGGACAACGCCTTAAGATTTACTCCCGCTCGAGGAAAGATCTGGCTTGAAGCATTGCCGCAAGATAAAAACGTGATTATCTCGGTCAAAGACAACGGCAGCGGTATCGAACCAAAACACTTGCCCCATCTCTTTGACCGGTTTTACCAGGCCAGCAATGGCAATGAAGAGTTTCGAGGAAACGGACTTGGCCTGGCGATCGCCAAAGGGCTAATCGAGGCCCAGGGGGGGGCGATTTCTATCGACAGCCAGTTGAGGATCGGCACTCAAGTGACGCTCTCATTTCCTAGAATTCAATGAAGAGACAATCTCGCTTAATCTAGATTGGTTCGCCAAATATCGCAACTGTAAAAAAAAACCGATTTCTCACCTTCAGGTGGAAACCGGTTTTTTCTTTTATCTGAATACGACTACTTCTTATGCGTCAGCGCCGCATGAGCAGCGGCCAAACGGGCGATGGGCACACGGAAGGGTGAACAGGAAACGTAATTCAACCCGATCAGGTGGCACCACTCGATGGAATTCGGGTCACCACCGTGCTCACCACAGATCCCACATTCCAGGTCAGTACGGGCAGAGCGGCCCTTCTCGACGGTCAGCTTCATCAATTGGCCTACGCCGTTGCGGTCGATGGTCTGGAAGGGGTTCAACTCCAAGATACCATCTTCGACGTACTTGACCAGGAAGTTACGCTCGGCATCGTCACGGCTGTAACCGAATGTGAACTGGGTCAGGTCGTTGGTGCCGAAGGAGAAGAACTCAGCGGTCTCAGCGACCTGGTCAGCGGTCAGACCAGCGCGGGGGATTTCGATCATGGTGCCGAATTTGTATTCAAACTCGACGCCCTTGGCCTTCATCACATCGGCGGCGATCTCTTCCAGCTTAGGCTGGATGAAGTGCAGCTCATTGACATGACCGGTCAGGGGGATCATCACCTCAGGCTTGGGCTCGAAACCGCGCAGTTTGACGTCGGCGGCCGCTTCGAAGATGGCCCGCACCTGCATAGAGACGATCTCAGGCATCATCACACTCAGGCGCACACCGCGCAGACCCATCATGGGGTTGCTCTCGTGCAGTGCTTCGATATCCTCGAGCAGGGCCTCTTTTTCGGGAACAGTTTCACCCTTGACGCGCGCCTCGATCACCGCCTCGAGCAGTTCGCGCTCATCAGGCATGAACTCGTGCAGCGGCGGGTCGATCAGACGGATGATCACGGGAAGGCCGGTCATCGCTTCGAACAGGCCGTCGAAATCTTCACGCTGGTAAGGCAGCAATTTGTCCAGGGCTGCCTGGCGAGTCTCGACATCATCACCGGCCAGGATCATATCCTGTACAATGGGCAGACGCTCGGGCTCAAAGAACATGTGCTCGGTACGGCACAGGCCGATGCCCTGGGCTCCGTAGGAGCGGGCTCGGCGGGCATCCTCAGGATAGTCGGCGTTGGCCCAAACTTGCAGACCGCGCGTGGGCCAGCCTTCGGGGAGATCGCGAACACCCTCAGAGGCAGATACATCATCAGCCCAGTCGAGCAACTCTAAAAGGTCAGTCTGCTCTTCCAGGCTGGGGGACACAGATTCAATCTGACCCACAAAGGATTCACCACTGGTGCCGTCCACAGAAATCCAGTCGCCCTCGTTGATGACCAGATCGCCAACGGTCAGGGTGCGGGCTTCCAGGTTGATGCGCGCATCGGAAGCGCCCACCACACAGGGGATCCCGAATTGACGAGCGACCACGGCAGCGTGCGAGGTGGCGCCACCCTCGGTGGTCAGAATACCCTTGGCGGCCAGCATGCCGTGTACGTCATCGGGCTTGGTGAAGGGACGTACCATAATGACATCCTGACCCTCTTCCTTGGCTTTCTCCTCAGCGGTGTCAGCATCAAAGTAAACGCGACCTACAGCCGCGCCGGGAGAGGCATTGACGCCACTCACCAAAAAAGAGCCTGTTTCTTGGGCTTTTTTCTTAGCCTCATCCACAAATTGAGGGTGCAGGAGCGTATCAACCTGATCTGGTTGTACGCGCTTGACAGCCTCTTCTTTGTTGATCAGGCCTTCATTGGCCATATCCACAGCGATGGTAACCGAGGCTTTGGCGGTGCGCTTGCCATCGCGGGTTTGCAGCATCCACAGCTTCTCATTCTCGACGGTAAACTCGACATCCTGCATCTCT
Organism: uncultured Anaerolineales bacterium; assembly: GCA_964458115.1. Classification (GTDB taxonomy): domain Bacteria; phylum Chloroflexota; class Anaerolineae; order Anaerolineales; family UBA11858; genus NIOZ-UU35. The sequence continues at coordinate 27,725 of CAYWIC010000020.1, forward strand.
GTGTAGTGCTGTTCGAGTTTTTCGCAAACATCCAGGAAATCAGCGTAGGCCTGGGGGAAGGTGGCCTGCATGGTGGTGATGTCTTCAGCGTTGCGGATACCGGCAACCACATCTTCACCCTGGGCATTTTCCAGGTAATCACCGAAGATTTTTCTTTCACCGGTGGCTGGATCGCGGGTGAAGGCTACGCCAGTGCCGGACTTGTCCATATTGCCGAAGACCATGGTCTGGATGTTGACACCTGTACCTAGGTCATGAGCAATCCCTGCAGCGTTACGATAATTGATCGCCCGGCGACCATTCCAGGATTTGAAGACGGCCTCGGTAGAAAATTTAAGCTGCTCGAAAGGATCCTGGGGGAAATCGAAGCCCATGTGCTCTTTGATGACGGCCTTGTAGCTCTCAGTGAGTTTTTCCCAATCCTCAGCTGTCATCTCAGTGTCGAGCTTGTAGCCTTGTTCTTCTTTGTACTCATCAAGGGGATCTTCGAAAGCTTCGTCATCGATATTGAGAACTACCGAGCCAAACATGTGCACCAGGCGGCGGTAGGCGTCGTAAACGAAGGTCGCGTTGCCTGTCATCTCGATCATACTTTTCGCAACTTCGTCATTAAGACCGATGTTAAGTACGGTGTCCATCATGCCAGGCATGGAGAATTTTGCGCCCGAGCGGCAAGAAACCAGCAGCGGGTTCGCCGGATCACCGAAATTTTTACCGGTCTGCTTCTCGACGGCTTTCATGGCAGCCACTTCCTGATCCCACATGCCTTCGGGGAATTTTTCACCAGCAGCCAAATAGGCGTTGCAGGCTTCGGTAGTGGCGGTGAATCCCGGGGGAACTGGGACACCAATGCGGGTCATCTCGCCCAGATTGGCGCCTTTACCACCAAGGAGGGCACGGGTCGCTTCCCAACTCCCGGCGTGCTTTTCGGCCTGGTCTACATCAGAAAACAAGTAAACCCATTTGTTGTCGGACATGATATTACCTCCAGAAAGAATGGAATATGTCTGAAAAATTGGGGTGTGGGATGCTCGCTTTGCGCACCTTTGGCGGCATCCCACACCCCAATTTTTCAGGAAATTTCAACGAGCTTTTTCTCTATGAAAACGGTTCCATGACTGGCGCAAAAAAAGTACCATTGCTTCATGGCACCAAGGCATAAGTTTACCACAGGTATCGGATTTCACAAATGATTTTCTTGCTAAACGACTCCCAAATTCAGGGGTCGGTTGGGAACTTCTTTCCCAACCGGCCCCTAAATTTGAATAAGCCCATCCCGGTTCTTTTTCCGCTCAGCGATCAACCGCCGGTAGAAGTCGAACAACTCCTTATCTTGTTCGTCGCCCCAAAGCATGGGCACCCGGCTGACGTGGATACCACCCCCCTCTTGGGCGCTGCGGTCGTGATTAAGACCAACCTCGGTGCCATAATAGATGATGGGCGGGCCAGGCAAGCGCATTTGAACCTCAGCGGCGCGCTTGAGAGCCTCTTTATCACCGTTGGCGATAAATAACATGCGGTCCATGTCGTGATTATCCAGGAAGGTGGGCATGATAAATTTTTCATCAAAATAAGCCGTATGGCGTTCCAGGAACCTTTCCAAGTGCGGCTCGCTCCACAGGCCAAACCCAAAGGTGCGTCGCAGTGCGTCGGCGACGTAAAAATCTAAACAGCCGTCCAATCGCCCGACATAATTCTGCTGGATCGTGGGAGCATCGATGATCTCCCCAAAGCAGAAACTTTCGAACTTTTCAGTTTTGCAGGCAACCCAAAAGTCTGTCCAGAAATCAGGCGTGGGGCCAATTGCGTAGTCCAGGCGGTACCCATCAACATCGAACTCACGCAGCAAGTATCGGGCGGCATCGATCATCCAAGCCCGAGCTTCAGGGTTAGCGAAATTGACCTGAGGCATCTGTCTCACAGCAAAGAAAGTCCGGTAGCCGATCTCGGAATCATCAAAAGAGAACCAATCTCGGTAGGGACTATCAAGATTGGTGAGCGCATCCTGGAAGATGGGATGTTCGTGGGAGATGTGGTTGCAGACGAAATCCAACAGCACCCGCATGCCTCTAGCGTGGGCTTCCTCGACAACTGTCCGCAGCGCCTCATCGCCTCCATAACGGGGTTCGACCTTGGTCAGGTCAGTAGCATCATAGCCATGATGGGAGGGGCTGGGGAAGATTGGGCTGAGCCAGATGCAGTTGATCCCCAGGTCAAAAAGGTAATCGATCTTCTCTGCCACCCCCCACAACGTGCCGCCGAAGAACCCTAGCAAGTCATCCGGAGAATTCCATTCACCTCCCCTGCCCGGGAAGAAGCGGTCGACGAAAACCTGGTAGATCACCGCCTGACGCGTCCACTCAGGAGGAGACAAGCGGTCGACGCTCAACGCGAATGTATTCCCTTTCGCGGGATCACCGGGTTTAACATCTGGGAGCGGCTCTCCTTCGAAAAAGGCGCCCGTGGATATTTCCACCGTAGTCTGCACTTCAGGCCAGTCTGCGAAAGTCTCCTCGCCGTCCTTTGCCCAGGCCCCAAAGCGGTAGCGCAAGATCGTGCCTTCGGGCTGCCCGGGAATAGTACCCTGCCAATATTCCAGGTACCCCCACACCAAGGTATCCCACTGAACATCCACCTTCTCAAAAAGGAGCACTTCTCCATTCTGTGCCACACCCTGCGACCCCTTAGGCTGGCTGCCATCCACCGTGTAATAACAGGCCACATGGTCTGCCTTCAGGTCTGGGCCCAGGGTCACCTTGAGCGTCACCGGCTCGTCTGGCTGTGGGTCGCGCGGCGAGATGGCATACGCGTGCTGAACTCCCCTGCGCACCGCGCGATGGTGGACCAATTTCAATTCGTCGGTAGCTAATGTTCCAAAAACGAAATCTTCCATACTACTCCAATCTATTCAATACCCTCAGGACTTACACAGTTCGTGCACTTCCAGGGTAGGAACCCAACCGCGTTGGGTGTCATAATGCTCAATGTCCGCCCAACTCGGTTGGGCTAGCTACCCCAAGTGCGTAAGTCCCGACCCTAAAGGATTAAAAATCCTTTAGGGACTTGGGTCTAGGGAAGTAACTGCACTACAGCAAATCCTTTTGCTGGGATGCTGAGAAAGGGCGCATAATTTGAAAATCCGCCCTGGGAGTTTAATTCTGGAGCCCGAGGATTATCCAGTCCAATGAGCGGGATGGCCTGGACTCCGTTTGTGAGGGGGCCTGCTCCTAAAGAGAGACTGTAGTTATCGATGGTAATTGCCTTCTGATGAGCATTGACCACGACCAGCAGAACTTCCTCGGTGGTATAACGCAAGAAGGCATAGATGTGCTCCGAGGATGAGTCGACACGCAACCATTCGCCGGTGCGTAGAGCGGGATGCTGGTTGCGCAGGTGGATCAGATCGCGATAATGGCTGAGTAAAGAGTTGGGATCATTGGTTTGAGCAGCGACATTTTTGGTGCGATAATCTCCTTCAGGCAGCCGCCAGGGGAGGCCGCTGGAGAAGCCGGCGTTCAGCAGGCGCTTGCTCCACTGCATTGGCCGGCGGATGTCTTCATCGGGCTTGGTGCCCAGCATGCCGATCTCCTCGCCATAATACAGGAAGGGTACCCCTGGCGACGTCAGCAACAAGGTGGCCGCCAGCATGGCCTGGTCTTCATCGCCCAACAATTGTGACATCAGGCGGTTCTGGTCGTGGTTGGCCAGAAAGGTGGCATACTGCCCGGCAGGGAAATCGGCCACCATCTGGGCAGTTCGTTCCCCCACCTCTCTAGCAAAGGGCCCGCGGGCGGTGTTGAGCATATCCTCGGCCAGATCAAAAGCGAAAACCACATCGACCTCATCGCCCGTGTAATCGAGCAGCTCGCGCGTCCCCGTCCAGGCCTCACCGACCGCGAAGGCTTTCGGATCAACGCTTTTGTAAAAGGTATAGAATTCGCCCAGCCAGTCATGAGTAGCGTTGGTGTTTTCCTGAGCCGGGCCATCTTCGATCAGGTGCTTGATAGCGTCCAGGCGGAAGCCATCCACATCCATCTCTTCCAGCCAGAAACGAGCCACATCCTGCAATTGGGCAGTCGCCTCGGCGTTGCGCAGGTTGATGTCCGGCATACCGCTCCAAAAGACGCCGTAATAGTAGCTATTGAAGGATTTGTGCCAGACACCCTGCCCCCAGGGTCCTGCATAGCCGGGGTTAGAGTCAGACCAGATATACCAATCGTGATAATCGGAAGCTTCGTCACGAGAATCTTGGAACCAGGGGTGCTGACTGCTGGTGTGGTTGAGCACCAGGTCAACGATCACGCGGATGCCGCGCTGGTGGGCTTCATCCATCAGGCGCTGGAAATCCTGGTTGGTGCCGTACTCTTCATCGACGGTGTAATAATCGACCACATCGTAACCGTGATAGCTGGGCGACTCTGAGATTGGCATCAACCAGATCCCCGTAATTCCCAGATCCTCGTCGCTAGCAGGATCGCCGTCATTGAGGTAATCGAGCTTTTCGATCAAGCCGTTGATATCTCCAACACCATCGCCATCGCTGTCGTAAAAACTGCGCACGAAGATTTCATAGAAAACGGTGTCGTTCCACCAGTAATCGATATTGGGATCGAGGGTTGGTTTGGGTCTGGGTGTGGCTGAAGGCTCTTTGGTGGGGCCAGCAGCCTGAGTGGCCTGGTCCGCGGCAATTGCAGTATTGAAAACATCAGCAGGCGCAAGCGTATTGGTAAGGTCAGCCTGAGGCGCGGCGGCGTTCATCAGGGCTTTCGCCCCAGTATTTGAACCAACAATCGGCTCGGAGTTGCAAGCAGTCAGGCCGAGCAGAATGAAAACCAATATTTTCCAATCGATCTTTTTCATAGGACATCCTATTGAAACAAGGAAATTGAAGGTTTACCACAAAAATTCCCTCACCTCACCTCTACCCCCTCTCCCAAAAGGAGAGGGGGTAGAGGTGAGGGCAAATATGCTAAGGAACTATCCGTAAACTAGTTGGCACTTTAACAACCGAAAATCATCCAGGCAAACAACGTGGTTTGAGCATGTAATTCCAGTTAGGACAAATTGGCCTTCGTACCAAGCTCAATGCAGTGCGTTCTTCAGGTGTGACTTTACGGCCTTTCTCAAAAACACGATCTATCAAAGCTGCTTTGACCTTCAGTCCAGTTTGAGTGGTTGTATGCCGAATATAGTTAAGCATGCAATCAAAGGTTTGCAGAGGTTTGCCAGCCCAATTGCGGCTGATCTGACTGAACAGACGATGTTCAATGGGGTTCCATTTGGATGCGCCAGTCGGATAGTGACAGATCAAGACTTCAATGCCATACTGGTCAGCCAATTGTTCCTGAACCTGCTGTTTCCAAAGCCAATAGCGGCAATTGTTGCTACCTCCAGCATCGCACAGGATCAGCAACTTGTCTTCGCGGGCAAATTGAGCCCGTTGGGGGTCCGCCCACCATTGAGCAATCACATAGGCGGCGAATTCTGGTGTATCGTAGGAAGTACCAACGTAAACATAGCCTTCATTGTGAGCCAAATCATAGATACCGTAAGGGACAGCTCGCCCGAAGGCATCTTGCTTGAAATCATGCGCATTGACAGAGAGTGCTTGTGATGCCCAGGCAACACCATTGTTCTTGAAATTGCCAATCAACTCTTTCTTCTTGGTATCTACACTGATGACCGGATACCCGGCGTTCAGGAACATCTTTTTCACCCGATTGATATAACGAAACTGGCGATCCCGATCCGGATGCGGTGGACCGGTCAGACTTTGGCAATTGTGATACAAGTTATAGTCTAGCTTGTACAATAAACGCCTGACCGTGGTTCTTCCTATTGGGTAACCACATCGCATCAACGCATCAGCTATGGAACTGAGACTTTTACGCACCCATTTCTTTGTGCTCATCGGATCTCCAGCAACATGATCCTCAACTTCTTCCTTCAGTGCTTGCTCGATGGCTGGCTCTTTTTTTCAACTGTTGGACGCCCTCCACCAGGTAATCGTACTCGGTCACGAGGACGCTTTGCCAAATCTTCTTCTAACTCCAAACGCCCACGGCGAATGGTATCCACATTCATCCCGGTAATCTGCGACAGTTTCTTCGCTCCACCATAACCCAACTTGTTTGCTTCAAGCCCAACATACCAGCGCCGTTGCTGCTCATCGAGCCGACTGATCAATAGATTCATCTGGTACTGCAGCTCTTTTTCTAGATGTGCTTCCGGTTGTGTACATATCTTACATTGACTTTTGTGTATTGTTTCAGTTTCCATGATGTCACCATCTGCTTTCTTTGAGATGGAAAATCATACCAGATTCTCGGAAGTTATTTCCGAACGATCCCTAAGGTGCCAACGAACCTCCTACCTGCAGTCCGCTGGGGACGGCATCAGGGATCAAGTGGGTGAGGTCACGTGCCAAAGGAGAGGTCAAAGCCTCAAGGAACGCAATCAAATCCGCGATTTGCTCATCAGTCAAATCGATCCCTGGGACTACTTCAGGGGAGAGCCACTCGAGGATTGCTTCCAATATTTCCGGATCATTCTGGAGGCCATCCCGCAATGGCTCTGGCAGGTGAGACCCTTGGTAACCGTGCAATGCTGAGACCGGATCAAGATGATGCTGGATGACACTGGCTAGATCAGCATAGGCACCATTGTGCATGTAAGGGCCAGTTGAGGTCACATTCAGCCGGCTTCGCCATAGAAGAGAATTGCACCGCGCCCGGCAGCTTCCGAAAGGGCATCTTCTTTGCCGGCAAGATAGCGATCCCAGGGACTATCCAAGAACGTGAACGTCTTGGCTTCGTATGCAGCGATAGCGTTGGCTGCGTGTTGGAATCCCAACTCATCCAGGGGCACATCTTGGAAAGCGGCAGTAAACATTGCTTGATATTCAGTGATTGTCAGCAGGCGTACCATTATGGCATCCCAAATATCGACAACTAATTTGTCGTTGATGCTAGCCAACTCATTGGTTTGACCAAAGATATCAACATCACCGCGATCGCCGCGCATTTCATCACGTGAGAGCACTGGAAACATGGCTTGGGCTGCTAACACGCTGTCCAATTCCGCAGGTAGGCGATAAGCGGCTGGAGTGCTGAATCCCAGGTCATCGATTGCTTGGACGCGGCTATCCCAGAACATGGATGTCCATTCTGGCAGGCCGCGGTTGAAGAGATCGGTGGCGTTACGGGGGACGAATTGGCGCCCTTCCCCTAAAGAGCGTGTTGGACCCAGTCCTGCTGCCCCCGTGCCAACGGAGAGTGGGATTCCATCCCCGGTGCCGAACTGAGGATGGTGGCAGGTGACACAAGCCACATCGCGGTTGCCACTCAGGATCGGGTCCCAGAAGAGCGCTTCGCCGAGAGCCACCAAGTCTGGATCATGGATTGATTTTTCCTCTTGGAAAACAACGCCTGCCTGGTCAAGCAACTCAGCCAGTTGCTCATCCGTAGATGGAGTGGTGCATCCTGCCAATGAACCCAAGGTTATTCCCGCGAGAATGATTACAACGCGAGATAGACGCGCACCCCTTTTCGATAATCTTCCTTTTCTCGCGTTCATCTACTCAAGCTACCGCAACAAAACCAGCGCCTCCCTGGGGGGCATTTCTACTTGCAGTTTTCCGTTCTCTACATGGTGAATGCCGCCACCATTGGGCCAGGCCTGATAATAGGGCGAATCTCCGTTCTCACCTAAATCAAGACTCACGTTGGTTGCTTCTCTGCCTGCATTGAAAACGACTACGGCGCGGCTGCCATCCAGCATACGCTTGAAGGCATACTCCTGCCCCTCTGCATAGAGGGGATGGAAGTTTCCTGTACGCAATACCGGGTTCTGGTGGCGCAGCCTGATGGCGCCTTTATAGAACGCCAGCAAATCGTGATCCATATCACCAGCCTGTGCCCAAGGAAAAGCCCCCCGGCAATGCGGGTCGCCGGCAGCTGATAATCCGATCTCATCACCATAGTAGATGCAAGGCGCGCCGGGCATGGTCATCTGGAAGAGAGCACACAGTCGCAAGGCGCTTTTATCTTCACCCATCAGATGCAACGCTCGGGGCATGTCGTGGCTATCCAACAAATTCAACTGTACCAGATCGATCTGCCAGTCATACAGCTCCATCATGTGATCGATATTATTGGCGAAAGATGAGGCATCCAAAGGTTTCATGGGAAATTGATCATGGTGCCAGTCAGATCGTAAAGTATCTGCTCCGAAGAAAGTCAAAGCGTTACGGGTGAAGATATAATTCATCACCGCGTCGAATTGATCGCCCTGAAGCCAGCGCTGGGCCTCGTGCCAGATCTCGCCGCAGATATAAGCCTCGGGATTGGCCTTCTTGACCACGCGGCGGAATTCTTGCCAAAAAGAATCATCATCGATATCGGCAGGAACATCCAGACGCCAGCCATCGATGCCAAAATCCAACCAATATCGAGCAATATCAAAGATCAGGTCTCGCACTCCTGGGTTATCGGTATTCAATTCAGGCAGCGCAGGCATCTGCCACCAGGCGCCATAATTGTGCGCATTCTTATCGTCGCTGGAATAGGGTCGTAGAGGCCAATCATGGATGTAGAACCAATCCACATAAGGGGAATTTTTCCCATTCTCGAGGACATGGTGGAACTGCCAGAACCCGCGGCTGGCATGATTGAAGACCCCATCCAATACCACGTAGATACCGCGAGCGTGGGCCTGGTCCAGCAATTCTCGAAGAGCGTCATTGCCCCCGAGCAGCGGGTCAACAGTGTAGTAATCGAACGTGTGGTAGCGGTGGTTGGAGGCGGACGAAAAAATGGGATTTAGGTACAGTGCGGTGATCCCCAATTCCTGCAGGTAATCCAGCTTGTCAACGACGCCATACAAGTCGCCACCTTGATAGCCTTGCTCTTCAGGAGGCGAGCCCCAAGGTTTGAAGGTGATCCCGCGCGGATGGGGCGTGCGCGGGCTGCGCGCAAAGCGGTCTGGGAAGATCTGGTAGAAGACGGCGTGTTTAACCCACTCGGGAGTATGAATGTCGGTCACTATGATTTCTCCTAATAAAATCCGAAAATAAGGGGGATGGTGGATTTGCCACCATCCCCCTTATTTTCGGTACGTTTGTTTCGGTAATAGTACAAGTAATGTAAGAATTATAACGCTAACCACAAGGAGGGGAAGCTCATTGATTACCTCTGAAAAATCGTATACGTTTTCATTCTGGGTTCGTAGAGCTTCGCCATCGATGGGATACGGCAATAGAATCCGACGATCCGCGGGGACGTACTCGAAGGCTTGGGTCAACCCATCGGGCCAAATGACCGTCACGGCTGAGGCAAGTTGAGCGGAACCCAGTCCAAAGTGCAGGATCAACTCGTTTCCGGCACTCACGCTGGAGCCAGCCTGAAGCTCCTGCATTTGGGTAGTTCCATTTGGAAGGGTCAGAATGATCCTGGTTCCCACAGCATCCTGATTGACCGGTCCCCCTCCGCGTAGTTCGAAGGTCAACCAATGGTTCTCATCGCGAGTCAAAGCTTGATTCTGGTAGAGCTCGTACCCTTGATTGAAACTCCCGATCAGAAAATCCAGCCAACCATCCTGGTTATAGTCAGCATAGGCCACGCCTAGTGTGGCGCCAACATCGGCGGCTCCGGTATTGCAGCAGACACGCGTAAAGGTGCCATCAGCATTATTATGGAAGAGCGGATTGGCGGGAACATTATCGCGGCCGATGTAAGTAGGCACTGCCAGGTAAAGATCCTGCCAGGCATCGTTGTCATAATCGAAGGCTATCATGCCGAAGCCAATGCGCAACGGGGCATCCAGGCCGATGTGGGTAGCGACATCCAGGAAAGTGCCGTCGCCCTGGTTCTGAAGAAAAGCCATCGGTCCAGCGTTGGAGAAATAATAGTCGAAATCGCCATCGTTATCGTAATCGGTGGTAGCGATGCCCATGCCCATCAAGCGTGTGTCGGCGTTGGATCGCGCAGAGATTTCGGTGAAACACCAGCCATCGCAGCCTGGGCCATCGTTGCGCCAGAGGGCATTACCGATGGGGTTGATGAATTCATCGTTGATCAGATAGATGTCTGGGTCCCCATCATTATCGTAATCTGTGAAGCTGGCGATAAAGCCAGCGCCCTCAACTTTGCTACCCAGCAGCGAAGTCACATCTCTGAAGATCCCATCACCGTTATTGTGATACAGCCGGTCAGACTCCCCTGTCATCGGCCGTCCACAACGCGGGTAACAGGACCAGTTGGCGATATAAAGATCCAGGTAGCCATCCTGATCATAATCCCCCCAGGAGGCACTTTTGCTGTTTGCTCGCTGTCCATGCAGGCCAACTTCTTTGGTGATATCCATGAAACCCCGACCGCGATCGTTCAAGAAAAGCGTATTCGCTCCCCAACTGGTCACGAATAAATCTTTCCAGCCATCGTTATTGAAATCGACGAAAATGGCTCCGCCGCTCTCTTGATCGGTTAAAGCAACTTCACCGTTCAAATCCGAGATGGAAAAAGTTCCATCCTGATTATTGTGGTAGAGGGTATTCGGGAAACCACTGTCGGTGACATATAAGTCCACCCACCCGTCGTTGTCATAATCACCCCAGGCGATGCCGATGGTGTGATCGAAACTCCAGCGATTGTGGGTTACACCAGCCTGGTAGCTCACATTTTGGAATATATTATCGGACGCGGATGGACGCGGATGATCGGGGATATTTTTTGTTAATAAATCCGCGCAAATCTGCGGAAATCTGCGTCCACTTTCCTTAGACGAGAGAAGGCCGTACTGAGAATTCAGCACGGCCATGAGGGCTACAGCAAATATTACGAGGAGCATTTTCTTGGGCATACTCTAGCCCTTGACAGCTCCTTGAGTCAAGCCCCCGATGATTTGGTCTTGCAGGGCCAAATAGATAACCATGATAGGGATGGCTCCGAAGAGGGCGCCTGCGGCAAAAATACCCCATTTTTGTGAGAACATCCCTGCGGTATAGATCTGTAAACCAACCATCAGGGTATAGCTCTCTGTGGAGCGCAGCAGGATTCGGGCGATGATGAAATCGCCAAACGTGCCAATGAAAGTCAAGATGGCCACCACGACCAATACTGGGCGCATCAACGGCAGCAGCAATCGGGTGAAGATCTGCCAGTGGGTGGCACCATCCACCATGGCCGATTCATCGATATCGCGTGGAATGGTATCGAAGAAGCCCTTCATCAACCAGATATTGATACTCATGGCTCCACCCAGATAAACCAGGATCAGGCCGGCATGGGAATCCAGGCCAAATAATGGGAGCACATCTCCGATCTGGTTGACCAGATAGAAGATCGCCACAATCGCCAACAGGGATGGGAAGACCTGCAAGAGAAGCATGATCTTCATCAGGGTTTGCCGGCCCGTGAAGCGGAAGCGAGAAAAGGCAAAAGCAGCGATGGTGGTGATGAACACCGACAACAGCGTCGAAATTGTGGTCACTTTGATCGAATTCCACATCCACAGCGGGAACGGGAAGATTTCGCTGGTGAACAAGGTACGGTAATTTTCCAGGCTGGCATTATCGGGGATCAACTGTTGGGTGGCCAGAGAACTGGAGGGGTTGAAAGACGCAGAAACAATCCACAAGACTGGGAAGATCGAGAAAATGATCAGGATCACTGCGATGATCCATCGGACAACCAATCCAGCTCGGCGCTGGAAGGTCATCGACGAGAAATATTCCCCGACTGGACGGCGGGGCTTTGGGACAGCAGTAGACGCGCTAGACATTTTCGCTCACCTCCTCCCACATTTGGGTATAGCGGAATTGGATCAGCGTGATCACAATCACCACGATAAAGATCAGCAGCGTAACCGCTGAAGCCAGACCGAAGTTCTGACCGCGACCGCCTTCGAAAGCCAGGTTATAGACATAACTGATCATGATGTCCGTATGCCCAGCCCGGGTTGAGGCCCCAGCTATCGGCGGGCCTCCTTGAAGGAACAAATAGATCAAGTTGAAATTGTTGAAGTTAAACACATAAGAAGCCAAGAGCAATGGTCCTACGGCAACCAGCAACAGTGGCAAGGTGATAAATCGAAAACTCTGCCAGGTATTGGTGCCATCGACTTTGGCTGCACCGTAGATCTCCTGGGGGATGGACTGCAAAGCGCCACTACAGATCAGCATGAAATACGGATACCCCAACCAAAGATTAACCAGGATCAATGCGCCTTTTGCCAGCCAGGGATCAGAGAACCACTCAGGGCTGACGCCAAAGGAGGAGTTTAGCATCTTGTTGACAATGCCGACCTCGGGGTTGAGCATCCCCCGCCAGATCAGTATTGTGATCAGGCTGGGGATCGTGTAAGGGATCAACAACATACTGCGCACAAAGCGTTTGCCGGGGAAATTGGGATCGTCATAAAGCAGCGCGATGGCCAACCCCAATGAAAATGTTAGAAAAACGCTCAGCAGTGGGAAGGCGAAGTTCCAGGTAATGATCCGGACCAATGGTCCCCTGAGAGCAGGGCTGACAATGAAATCAATGAAGTTCTGGAAACCAATGAAAGCCTGGTAGCCGGGGATGATCTCTTTGCCATCCACCGTCATGTAGGTGCCATCCACCTGGTTGTAGACGTCGCCAGTTTCCCGATCGATCACGACATCCTGTTCGGCATCGAAGGTATATTTCTGCTGATATGCCGCAGCTCGGTTGGGAGACTGGATTTGGACGGCGTTCTCATCATCGCCAAACTTGATATCAGGCAGATTGGGGTCTGCAACTGCTAATAGTGCATTCAAGCGTTCATATCCCTCGATCGATTCGGGGATACCGCTGCTGTCGAGCTCGCCCACACCTTTCTCACCAGTCTCGACTTGCTCGATGGGCTGCCCTTCGAAGGCCAAATAACCAACCCCATCGACATCTTGCAACCAGAGGGCGTAATCTCCAGCTTCGGATTTGAAGGCCGTCCAGGTGAAGGCTTCGCCCCCTTCAGGCAGGTAGCGGGCTTTCTGGATCTGTTCAATCGCCAATTCTTTGTTCAGGAGGTGCCCGTCACCATAATTGGTAAACCCCACATAAATGGTCAAAAAGTTGGGGTAGACAGAGAACATGATCATCAGGGCCAGTCCTGGTGCCATCCAGCGCAGTGGATACGCGCGGTTGAACAGAAAAACGGCCGACAAAAACATCCCCACTAGGGCTAGGATCACAACCAGGGTATAGTTGCCAAGTTTTGCTTGTCTGAAACCGAACCAGATGAAAAAACCATCAGTGAGCAACAAGGTTACCAGGCGCGCGATATAGGCAATTGGCACGGTCGTCCTGGTATTGTTGGTTACATTCATAAACGGCCTCCTTCCTTCAGAAATCTCCCGAACATAGGGTGTGTGCAGATGGCTACGCCACCTGCACACACCCTATGTTCGGATAAATGTGTTCCATGCTTGATAAGTTGATCATTCGTATAAAGATAATCTTAGAATAATTGCATAGAAGGCCGAAGTTTTCACTTCGGCCTTCTACATTTATTGAAACGTTACTCGGTTTCGATCTCGAGCAAATGAGTTTCAGGATCGTACGTGAATGTTACGGTACCATCAGCCGCCATGGTGAAGGTGTAATTGTCACCATCCGAAACGCCATCCACACCATAGTTGGTAGTCCAGGCACCATCCAAGGCGACCTTGCCCTGGTATTCACCAGCGGGAATCTCGAAGGAGCCCGTGTACAGGCCATCATCACCCTCAGTCAGGACAGTGACCTCACATGCAGGATCCCAGTCGCCTTCGCAACCAGCAGCAGCCTGCCAATCGCCGGGGACATTGACCATGCCAGCCATCGCACCAGCAATTAACTCGCGGATCTGGGCGGCAGCGTTCGCCAGGGCATCAGAAGGAACTTCACCGCTCTGGATGATTAGAGAGAAGGCATCACCCCAGGAACCCCACACCGTACCCATCTCGGGGATGGCGGGCATCAGCATGGCATCTGCGCCAGCATTACCGATTGCAGACAGGTCAGCATTTTCGGTGGCATCGAAGACCGGCACGTAGGCTGAAGCGCGGTTGCCAGCCTCGAGCAATTGAGTCATGACCTCATCGGTGGCGATGAACTCAGATAGGAAGGCTTGAGCCAGGAGGGCATTCTCACTAAAAGCATTGACGAAGAAGGCCTGAACGCCTGCGAAGGGGCGCCCACCATCGGGGAAATTAGTGATGGCGTAAGGCACACCAGAGTTGCGGATGCGATCTAGCGCCCAAGGGCCTGCCATCAAGAAGGGAGTCTCACCTGTCTCGAAGAGAACGTGGGCGGTGTCCCAATCGGTGTTGTCGGAGAGCCAACCAGAGGCAACCTGCTCAGAAATCCAGTCACCAGCAGCAACCATACCCTCGCTGTCGATTCCGACATCGGTAGAGTCGTAGTTGCCTGCTTCATCCTGACCAAAGACATAACCGCCGTTGGCTGTCATGATCGGGAAGGCATCATAGGTGGTGCCAGACAGAGCCATGCCATAGGTAGCATCGCCAGCGTCGATCAAGGCCTGGCCCATCTCAACGGCCTCTGCCCAGGTGGCAGGAGGGGTTTCGATCATGTCAGTGTTATAGAAGAAGCCCATGTTCTCAGTGGCGTAGGGCATACAATACAGTTCGCCTTGGAATGTACAACCATCAAGCGATACTGCGGTAAATAAGTCGGCCTTATCACCGAGGTCAATTGGCAGAACCAGACCTGAGGCAACAACCTGTCCTAGCCAGTCGTGGGCACCGATGAAAATATCGGGACCTTCGCCTGCTGGAGCAGCAACTACGAAGTTATCGCGGATCGAGGCAACTTCTTCCACAACCAGGGTCACCCCATAGGTGTCCGCAAAATCCTCAGCCAGTGCAAGGATGATCGTAGAACGAGTGTCATCTGCCCAAACCGTAATGGTGGGACCGTCAGCAGCTGGAGCTTCTTCCTCCGCGGCTTCTTCTTCCATCATCTCGCCTTCCATACCAGGCCAGGAGGCGTCGATCTCGGCCATGACGGTGTCCATATCCGCAACACCAGCGAAGTAGTCGGTCATACCCTTCCAGAAGGAGCCCGCTCCAACTTCACCCGGCATCAGGTCGGAACCATCGAAGCGTACACTGGTCGCATCAGCAACGAGAGCAGCAATACCACGTTCGATGTTGTCACCGTACCAATCCAGTGAAGCATCCTTATGAGGTGATAGGCCGCCGCCAGCAGCCATCCACTCTTTGAGCGCCTCGCCGTGAGTGAAGAACTCCATCACAGCGCGCACTTCCGGTCGGTCGTTAAACATCGCCATTAGGTCGCCAGCTACCAGGTAGGGCTTGCCATAGGCATCGTCAATAGGGGGGAGGTAGAAGAAACCGTAGTCTGTTCCGCCTTCCACACCCTCGGGGAAGAAGCTGACGATGAAGTTGCCCTGCTTGTGCAGCCAGCACTTGGGCG